>JADFYC010000013.1 GCA_015233295.1 Deltaproteobacteria bacterium
GACCCTGGCCGGGGAGGGTGGTGATGTCGGTAAGCAGATATTTCACGTGGGATGCAACAAACAAGAAGAAGACGACCCGTTGGCTTTGCGTTTTGACCAAACAGTTCCTTTTGCGCGTCTGCTGGCGGCCAACCCGTTTGATCCTAAAAAACGCACCGGCATCCGGTTGCCCTGGCGGCGGATGGTCGTGGGGCCGGTGTTTCGGGGTGAAAGGCCCCAGAGTGGCCGGTACCGTCAATTCTACCAGTTTGACGCCGATATCGCAGGCACTGAATCTATGTTGGCCGATGCCGAGATCATAGCCATGATGTATCGGACCATGAAAGCCTTGGGCATCGAACGGTTCTTGATTCGAATCAACAATCGAAAAATCTTGAATGGATTAGCGGACCTGGTCGGTATTTCAGATGGTCTCGAATTGAGTTCTGTTGATATTACAAAAGAACTTATGCGTATCCTCGATAAGCTCGACAAAATCGGCATTGACCGGGTACTGCAGGAACTGGGCAAAGAACCACATGACGGTTTTGACCCCACCCCGAACCTGAGCAGTGATGGGATCGACAAGATTAAGAAGTACCTGGCCATCTCCGGCAGTAACCCGGACAAACTCGACCAGTGTCAAAGGGTCTTCTCCGGGATAAAAGTCGCGGAGGAAGGCCTGGAAGAATTGCGGCAAATCACAGATTATCTGGCCGCCATGGATATTCCGGTGGACCATGTCCAGATAGACTTATCCATTGCCCGGGGGCTGGATTATTACACCGGGCCGGTAATGGAAACTATCTTGTTGGACGCGCCTCACATTGGTAGTGTTTTTTCGGGTGGCCGGTACAATAGTCTGGTCAGCCGCTTCACCGGACAAGAACTACCTGCGGTCGGCGCATCCATAGGAGTCGATCGGCTGTTCACGGCCCTGGATCATCTAAAGGCTATCGACCGGTCCCAGCAGACGGTAACTGGGGTGATGATCCTGCAACTGGTTCCTCGCCGGGAAGGTGACTACCTGGCCATGGCCAACGAGTTGCGGGACTTGGGGCTGAACACGGAAGTATGTTTGCTCGACGACACCACCTTCAAAGGACAGTTCAACTTTGCCATCAGCCGCGGAGTCAACTTTGTGATCATTTGCGGCAGTGACGAATTTGAAAGGCAATCCGTTCAGATCAAGAACTTAAAGACGCGGGTGCAGACCGAAGTATCCCGGACAGGTTTGGCCGAGTATTTTGGAGAGAATAACAGGTAGTCCGGTTCTTCTTTTCCCTGGCTGGAGTCTGTGCTGGATTGATAACCGGCCGGCGGTGACGATCAACCGACTCGGACGAGTCCGCTTTCCGGTTGGAGATGGGGGAGCGTTGCCGGGGCAAGCCGAGAAACAAAAGAATTGACAATAAGCTTGTGTCTGGTTATAGTTAAAGTCCGTGCTTTGGGTCGAGAAGATATCCGATCAGTGATTTAACATAATAAATAACAACGGTTGTCGTGTGCTGCCAAAGCTTGAGGGAATGGTCTTTCGTCCAGACCGGAAAACCCGACCAAGCCCGACCCTGAGGACAGGGCAATAAGCGGCAAGAAAATACCTAACTAACATACGGCATTTAAGTAGCCGGCGAATAGAGAGGGTTCTTTGGAGGATAGCACGTCAGTTAAAGACAACGACCTGGCCAAACGGCTTCAAGCTGTGGCCGTAAGTGACCGAATTGGTTGCCACCAGGCATTCAAAGTGGCCGAGGAAATGGGCGTCACCCTGGCCGAGACCGGCCGCGTTCTGAATGAGTTGGGCATCAAGATTGTGTCCTGCCAGTTGGGATGTTTTTAAGCGGCCATGGTAACTCATCGAGACATACGGCATATCTTTGGACCGGTGCCATCGCGCCGGTTGGGCTTGTCCTTGGGTCTTGACGTCATTCCGGCTAAGACATGCCCATTTGATTGTATTTATTGTCAGATTGGCAAAACAAACCATCACACGACCCGGCCTGACAATTTTGTCACCGCGGCCGAGTTACTCGAGGAGCTTCGTCTTTTCTTGGACCAGGCCGACTGTAACTTTGACTGCCTGACCTTTTCCGGTTCCGGGGAACCTACCCTGAATTCAGAACTGGAAGACATGCTTATCGGGATTCGGCAGCTTACGGACAAGCCTTCTGTTGTGATCACCGGCGGTAGTCTGATGGCTGAGGCGACTGTGCGGCGGGCCCTGCGTCTGGCCGATGTAGTCATGCCTTCACTGGATTCGGCCGTTCAAGCCACCTTTGAGGCCGTCAACAGACCGGTCCCGGGATTAGTGGTGGCAGAGATTATCCGGGGGATGGAAATTTTCCGCTCTGAATTCTCCGGGCAAATGCGATTAGAAGTGCTCTTTGTTAAGGGCTATAACGATCGCCCGGATGAGATTGAGGCGTTCAAATCGGCCATCGAGCGGATCCAACCGGATACGATTGAGATAAACACCGTCGTCCGCCCTCCAGCCGAGAAGTTTGCCTTAACGGTGTGTTTGCCTGATTTAGAGCAAATACGAGATGCTTTGGGGCATAAGGCCCGGATTATTGCCGACTTTAAACGACCCGCGACGGTTGCGGCCACCCCGCACCTGGATCTGGCCATCACCGCGGTGATCAGTCGCCGGCCGGTCACATTGGACGACCTGGTCTCATCTTTAGGCGCCCCGTATTCCGAAGTAGTTGATAATCTAAAAATGTTGATAAGTAAGGGCATGGTGCAGCCAACCTATCATGACCAAAAAGAGTATTACACATTAGTCCAAACTTTAACATAAAAGCATAACGCCCAGGGAAGGAGAGAGCGCAGAGGTTTTTGACTATTCCCAATATCACTCAAAAATTTCTGTGTCCTCACGCTTTTCTCTACGTTCTCCGGGTTATGCTTTTTCTATAATGCTAGAGTTCGGCATCGCACATGCCCCAACCTTGGGATGCTGTTTTTTTGTTAACCTTCTCCAAAGGAATGGTGCGTGACCGGTTACAGCATCCCGGTATAGTTGAAAATATATAACAAAAATAAGGGTTTTTGCTAAAATGGTTAGTCAGGTCGATAGACGAACAGGCAAGGAGGAATATTCCCCCAAATATTACCTGGGGGTGGACGTGGGTTCGGTCAGCGTCAACACCGTTTTGATTGATCGTAACCGCGAGGTGCTGTGGGACGACTACACCAGAACTCACGGACAGCCTTTAGAGACTGCTTTAAAGGTTTTATCACGTCTACTTTCCGAATACCCGGCGGAGTTGATCAGTGCTCCGGCCGTTACCGGCACTGCCGGGAAGACACTGGCCGATTTGTTAGGCGGCGTATTTATCAATGAAATCATTGTCCACGCCAAGGCCGTCTCACTTTTTCATCCCGAGGCCAGAACCATCATTGAAATGGGCGGTGAGGATTCCAAACTTATTTTGGTCAAACCCGGTGAATTGAATGAGTTGGAAATAGAAGACTTCGTCATGAACACCATGTGCGCCGCCGGAACGGGTTCATTCCTGGATCAACAGGCGCACCGCCTGGGTTTTACCATTGAGGAATTCAGTCAACTGGCTCTTAAGTCGGAGCGCCCCCCCCGAATTGCCGGCCGGTGCAGCGTTTTTGCCAAGACGGACATGATTCATCTCCAGCAGGAGGCTACCCCGGATTTCGATATCGTGGCCGGCTTATGCTTCTCCATGGTCCGGAATCTCAAAAGTAATATCGCGAAAGGAAAGGGTATTGCCGTCCCGGTGGTCTTCCAGGGTGGCGTCGCGGCCAACCTGGGCGTACGAAGGGCTTTCCGGGAAATCATGCAGCTTCAAGAAAGTGATTTGATTATCCCTAAGTATTTTCTGTCCATGGGCGCCATTGGAGCGGTGCTGGTAAATCTGGAAACCAAAGCCGGCGTGGCTCCTTTTCCGGGTTTAGCCCAACTGGAGAGTTACTTAACCCGACACCGGCCGGAAGCCAGCCGCCTCCCGAGACTGGTGATTGCCCAGAGTCGTCTGGTGACTACGGCGGTGGGGGAAAAGGATAGGGTCGAGTTACCGGAAGATCGGGTCATTGACGCTTATTTGGGCGTAGACGTAGGCTCGATCAGCACCAATGTGGTAGTTATTGATGCCCAACGGCGGGTTCTCTCAAAGCAGTATTTGATGACGGCCGGCCGGCCGTTGGAGGCAGTTAAGGAAGGGTTGCTCCGGGCCGGTGAAGAGCTGGGTGACCGGGTGAGAATCCTCGGTGTGGGCACGACCGGATCAGGCCGGTACCTCACTGGAGACTTCATCGGAGCGGACATCGCCCGCAACGAGATCACGGCTCAAGCTACCGCCGCGGCCGCCATAAATCCCGACGTGGATACTATATTTGAAATTGGAGGACAGGATTCCAAATACATTAGCCTGAAGAACGGCGCCATTGTAGATTTCATGATGAATAAAGTATGCGCCGCGGGAACGGGTTCATTCCTGGAGGAACAAGCGGAAAAGCTTGGAATTTCAATTAAGAACGAGTTTGGCCGACTGGCCCTGTCGTCCGCCCAACCCATTCGTATGGGTGAACGATGCACCGTGTTTATGGAATCCGATCTGGTTCATCATCAGCAACGGGGTATCCCCAAAGAAGACCTGGTGGCGGGATTAAGTTATTCGATTGTCCAGAATTATATAAACAAAGTGGTTGAGGATCGAAAAATCGGTGACAACATTTTTTATCAGGGAGCAACCGCGGCTAATGCCGGTATCGTGGCGGCATTCGAACAAGTGACGGGTAAAAAAATAACCGTTCCCGACCACCATGATGTCACCGGCGCCATTGGCGTGGCCCTATTGGCTATGAAAGAGCGGACATGGGAAACAAGCAAATTTAAGGGCTTCCAACTATCCGGTACCTCTTACCAGATAACTCCTTTTGAATGCAAAGGATGCCCCAATCAATGTGAAATTCGCCAGGTGAATATTCAGGGTGAGCGGCCGCTCTATTATGGCTCTCGATGCGACAAATACGATATCGACCATAAGAAAAAACGCTTTGAGCACATTCCGGACCTGTTCGCCGAGCGAGAAAAGCACCTTATCGGGCCGCCTCCGGACACAGGCCGGACATATCGACGTGGCCGGATCGGTCTGCCCCGGGCTATGTTTTTTCATGAGTTAATGCCTTTCTTCCGCTCCTTTTTCGATGAGTTGGATTTTGAAGTAATTATTTCCGACCGGACCAACAAGAGCATCATCCAAAAGGGCATAGAAGTGATGGTCACGGAGCCATGTTTCCCGATAAAAGTGGCCCATGGCCATCTCCGGAGCTTGATTGATAAAGGTGTGACCACCATTTTTCTGCCCTCGATTATCAACATTAAGCATCAGGATCAGCGAATACAGCAGGGGGTGGTCTGCCCCTATGTCCAAAGTTTGGCTTATACCGTCCACTCGGCCATCAGATTTGAAGCCTCCGGCGTACGCCTGGTGCAACCGGTGCTGCACTTTGGTGACGGTGAAAAGATACTAAAAAAAGGGCTTTATGAATTGGGCCAACAATTAGGCGTGGATAAGGGCGAAATCAACCACGCTTATCTCCGCGGGATTAAGGCCCAGGACGATTTTAATGCCACCCTGCAGGAGCGGGGCCGTCAAATATTATCCCAGCTCAAACCCGATGACGTGGCCATGGTCGTGGTCAGCCGGCCCTACAACGGGTGTGATCCTGGAATTAATCTGGGCCTCCCGGCGAAGCTGAAAGGCTTGGGCATCCAGGCCATTCCGATGGATTTTCTGCCCCTGGATGAAGTGGGTGAAGATATTTCATTTCTCCACAATATGTATTGGCGGTACGGACAAAAGATCCTGTCCGCGGCCAGACATATCAAGGATGATAACCGCATTTACGGCCTTTACATAACCAACTTCGCCTGTGGCCCGGATTCCTTTATCCAACATTTCTTCCGGGAGGAACTGGGCGGGAAACCCTACCTCGAGATAGAAATAGATGAACACAGCGCTGATGTCGGGGCGATTACTCGATTGGAAGCCTTCCTCGACAGCCTGAAAAATGTGATCAACGCGCCGGCTCCAAAGGTAAAAAAAGCATTACGCTTGTTGACCACAAAAGAGCCTCGCCGGATGTTTCTCCCACCCATGACGGATGGGTCCTACGCGGTGGCCGCGGCTTTTCAGGCTTGCGGCGTCGAGGCGGTGGTGTTGCCTGATTCTGATGAAGATACGTTGGTTCTGGGCCGGAAATTATCGTCCGGCAAAGAGTGCTACCCCCTGGTGCTGACTACCGGAGATATGGCCAAGATGGTCAATCGGCCGGATTTCGAGCCTGATCGGGCCGCTTTTTTCATGCCTTCGGGTACCGGTCCCTGCCGGTTTGGTCAGTATCACCGATATCAGCGCATGGTTTTGGATGATTTGGGATACCCGAATGTTCCCATTTTCGCCCCAAATCAAAATGAAAAGTTCTGGGATGAGTTGGGAATCATAGGTAATGATTTCAGCCGCCTGGGATGGCAAGGCGTGGTCGCTGTGGACCTTCTGGAGAAAAGACTTAGAGGAACTCGACCCTACGAGGCTGAACCCGGAACCGCCGATAAAGTTTATGTAGAGTGTTTGGACGATATTTGCGAGACTATCCGGACGCGCAGTGACATTCCGACGGCACTGACTCGAAGTAAAGATCGGTTCATCCGAGTTCCCCTCAATCGGAATGGCGGCAAACCGGTTATTGGCCTGGTGGGGGAGATTTACACCCGAGCCAATCGATTCTCCAATGAAAACATTGTGCGAGAGATCGAACGGTTGGGCGGTGAGGTGTGGATGCCGCCCATCTCGGAGTGGATTCTATACAGCAACCACACGGCCATCGCTACAGCCAAAAAATATAATAATTATGGTTCATTACTGAAGCTTTTCCTGACCAATCGAGTTCAGTCCAAGGACGAACACTTGCTGACTCGGACATTTAACGGAAATATGAAGAACGGTAAAGAGCCGCCGATTACCGAAACCATTGATCGAGCCGCGTCCTACCTTCACCCTTCCTTCGAAGGTGAAGCGATCTTAAGCATTGGAAAGTCAATTGACTTTATTTCAAAAGGGGTTTGCGGGTTGGTCAATGTGATTCCATTTACCTGTATGCCCGGGACCATCGTTAACGCCTTGATGAAGCGGCTTCGGGAAGACCACAACAACATCCCCTACTTGAATATGGCTTATGATGGCCAGGAACAGACCAACACTCGAACCCGTCTGGAGGCTTTTATGTACCAGGTCAGCCGATATAAAGAAACGTCAGGCAACTAACGGTAGGCCTTCAGTTTCAACTTATTGACCACGACGGCGGCCTTAAACAACTTTGGCCGACTCAATTTGACATGCGAGCCCACTGAGGGCGTTTAAGTCTATTTGATGACATGAAGGAGCCGTAAGCCGTCGGTGTCGGATCATGAAGAGGAGTGCCTAATTATCTGATGGGCAGAAAAATACTAATCAATGCAGTAGATCCCGAAGAATTCCGTGTAGCCATTGTTGAAGATGGTATTCTGCAAGAGTTCTATATTGAGAGCAATACTCGGGAACTGTCCCGGGGGAATATCTATAAGGCAATTGTGGCTAATGTCGAACCCAGTCTTCAGGCAGTTTTTGTGGACTTTGGGGAAGCGCGAAACGGATTCCTGCAGATCAATGAAATTCACCCTGAATACTTTCAGATTGATGTCAAACCAAACAAAAAGCCGGATCAGCTCCGCATCCAAGATGTGATTAAACGCGGCCAGGAAATACTGGTTCAGGTGACTAAAGAAGAATCCGAACGAAAAGGGGCGGCCCTGACCACCTACTTATCCATGCCGGGGCGCTACATTGTTTTGATGCCCGGTCGCAAACAGGTCGGGGTCTCGCGAAAAATAGAAGATGAGGCCGAACGCCAGCGGTTAAAGGAAATCTGCAATGACATGAATCTGCCTCCGGATATAGGATGTATCATCAGAACTGCCGGGATGGGGCAGACCAAACGAGAGCTAAAAAAAGATCTAAGTTACATGCTTCGGCTCTGGTCAAACCTGAAAACACGAGCTCGAGAAGACAAAGCGCCGTGCCTGATTTACAAAGATGAAGACCTGGGCATCCGGACCATCAGGGATTACTTCACCCCGGATACGCAGGAAATCCTTATAGATAATAAGGAGACGTACCAACGGCTTAAGGAATTCATGGGGGTTATTTCCCCGGTCTTCACGCGGAAGCTTCGATTAAACAAGGACGACAAGCCTGTTTTTGCCAAATATCACCTGGAAGAACAGATCGAAGAAATTTACCAAAAGCAAATCCGACTGTCGTCCGGCGGTTTCATCCTCATTGAACCCACCGAAGCCCTGGTCACGGTTGACGTCAATTCCGGGAAACATAAGAACGAAAAAGACATGGAAGGGACCGCGTTCAAGGCGAATATGGAAGCAGCCGGAGAAATCGCCCGGCAACTCCGCTTGCGTGACCTGGGTGGGTTGATTGTGATTGACTTCATCGACATGAAGGATCCAAAACACAACACCGAAGTCGTTAAGGAATTAAAGAACCATTTGAAAAAGGATAAGGCCCGGACAACGGTAGGCAAAATCAGTAAGTTCGGATTACTGGAACTGGGCCGGCAGCATATCAGACCGGCTATCCAGAGAGGCGCATACATTCCCTGCGCCCAATGTCAGGGCCTGGGTATTGTCAAATCCCCGGAAGCCGCGGCTCTGGCTTCATTGCGAAAGTTAGTCATCCGGGCGGCCAAGGGTGATCTAAAAATGATTAAGGCCGTGTTCCATCACGGTGTGGCCTCTTACCTGCTAAACCAAAAACGTTCCTGTTTGGCCGAGTTGGAAGAAAAACATAAACTGTCCATCATGATTGAAGGTGACGCCGGCATCCTACCCGAAGAAGGGGATATAGTTTTCATTAAGAGAGACGCCTGCCCGAGTGAACCCAATCTCACGCCGGCCGGTTTGGAATTGTGACCTGGTGAAGAGCATCCTGCCACTGCTAACTCTATCAGGGTACGATACGGCAGGGGCTCAAGGGTTTCAGCCCAGGACTAATTCCCAAAAATGAGGGGTCCAAATGACGACAAAAGATAAGAATCTCCCGACAAACAAAGTCATCCCATTAAAAAGATATGCCAAGAGGAAGGCTGAGCTAACACCATCCGCCCCCTCCCTTTTTGATTCGGATAGTGATGCGTTGTGGGATCCCTTGAAGACAGATAATCGCTCCGATCTCTACCAGTTATTGGAGCGTCCTTTCGATGGGCTGGATTTTATTCGGGAGATGGAGAGTGATTGGACCGGGGAGGTCTATGACACGCTGTTCCTGCAGTCGGATCTCATTTTCTATTTCAACGTGGCCTTAAATGACGGTCACAGAATAGAAAGATTTTTCAAAGGGACCCTGTTGGAACAGTTTATCACTAAAGAAGTTGATGGGGATCTGGACATCTGGTCGGTGGTGACGGATGTGAAGGTCGCGGCTAAACTAATCATCAATTATCTTGTTGATGAAAATATGGCCTTTTCGATGAAATGTGAGTGCCGGGATGATCAAAAATAACTCTTGCGCCGCTAATTTAGATTCGGAGTTTATCTCTAATTTTGAGCGGGCGTTGGCGCATCGTCACCATCGTGTGATCAAGAAAGACGATTATGTTCAGGCTGCCGTTCTCATTCCTATCTTTGAAAAGGATGGGGATTTTAATGTCTTGTTGACCAAACGAACGGATACGGTGGAAACGCATCAGGGACAGATATCTTTCCCCGGCGGAGTAAGGGACCCGGGAGATATCAATCTTCTTAACACGGCGCTCCGGGAAGCCGACGAAGAAGTGGGGATAAAGACGGCGGATGTCCGCATATTAGGTGAGTTGGATCAGGAAGCGACGATTACCAATTTTATTATCTCCCCTTTTGTGGGTGTTATTCCATATCCTTACGACTTCAGGGCCAACCCCGGAGAAGTTGCCCGTCTCATCAGCGTCCCCCTCTGCGTATTAAGGGACCAGGAAAAAGATGGACCGGCCACGTACAACTATCATGGTATCGATTACCCATCCTACCGATTCACCTACCAGGGTCATGTAGTCTGGGGAGCCACTGCCAGAATCCTCAAAAACTTCCTTGAGGTTATACCCGGCTAGCATTTAAACTCCTGAGGGCTGATCGCTTACGAAAAAAAAAGCGGACGTGGAAATTCTTTGACCAGTTAACATAACGGGCTATAATTTCCGCATCCGCTTTTTTTGTTCTCTCTTATGTTTCGGTGTCCGCCTCTACTATACTATTCTTAACTGGGCCACTGCTTCCGATTGATGAGCAAAGAGACGACCCGATCGATAATCAAATGGATAAACATGCTCGTCGCCCGTCACCCGGTTTATTTTTTCTTTTAGTTCGGAAAGATCGAGAGACTTAGTCACGAAATAGTCAGCCGCCATAGTCCGCGGGTCATCCTTAAGGGCGTCGTAGGCGCTGCACAGTATCACCGGCAAGTCGTAATACCGGTGGCGAATTTCTTGAAGTAGCCCCAGTCCATGGGAGTTGCCCAGCATGATATCCAAGATGAGTACATCCGGCTGAAGAAAGTCAATAATACTCAATAGATGACGCCCCGAAGAGAGCGTCGCCACGGCGTGTCCCTCGGCGATTAATGCCTCCATAAGACTCTGCCGGATATATTCTTCGTCATCTACTATCAATATCTTGGCCATGAAAATATCTCCTTCGACACGGCATTTCAGATAAAACCGCTAAAAATTCCAACCGCTATAAAGTGTTGGCTGAAGAAACCAGTGTTGCCCAGAATTGGCTTTTCTACCTTATTATGATATGGGCGTTCAACTAATTTGTAAATAGGGCGGTGGATTCATTTTACTGGGAATTTTTCCCGGTCGGATGGGGATTCTTCCCGCCTGGTCCGACGAAACTTGGAGCCTTTTTTTCGAAAAAAACTGGTTCTACCAGTAATTAAAATTTATATTATGGGAAAGTACTATAGCTTATTTTATGATTAATTTAATATAATTATATTTCTTGTATGTTTGAAGTTGATAACTGGAATTAATACTACCCTGCTTTTTGCTTGACTAGAGAAAAATACTAGGGCATAGTCAAAAAATCGGTACTTAAAAGCAGGCAATCTGCTTTCAGCACAAAGCAAAGGGAGAAAAACCGCTGGCTGGTCGCTCTGCCCCGCACTCTGCTACGAAGAAAATCTACTCACATACTGTTTTAAGCTAAAACCCGGCCATTGCGGGTTGATCGTTTACACCTAACTTGAAATGATGAGTTCCCTCTAATGCCATATCCCGCCTACAAAAAAATCAGCTTGTCAACTTACGGGTGAATACAATGCTCCGATTTTTGACTTTTATGCTTTGTTACCGGCGAGTCAGTTCCGTTTCTCGGAGCGGCATCTTGACCGTATATTGCCTCCTGACCGGGATGATATTATTGGCCCCTTGGGCCGAGGCAGCCGCGACGGAACCGCCGACTAATCTCGCCTCCATGTCATTGCAGGAGTTGATGGAGATCGAGATCGTCTCAGTAGCCAAGAAGCCGGAAACATTGTCTCAATCAGCCGCGGCAGTATACGTTATCACCCAAGATGACATAAGACGTTCTGGAGCCACTTGTATCCCCGAGGCCCTGCGCCTGGCTCCGGGCGTAGAGGTGGCCCGGATCGACACCAACCAATGGGCTATCACTATTCGGGGATTTAACCAATTTTTTTCAAGCAAGCTGTTGGTCATGATGGACGGTCGAACTATTTATACCCATTTGTTTTCCGGAGTATATTGGGATCAACAAGATACCATTATGGAGGATATCGAACGGATTGAGGTCGTCCGGGGCCCCGGCGCGGCTTTATGGGGGGCAAACGCGGTAAATGGAGTTATCAACATCATCACCAAGAAGTCCAAAGACACCCAAGGCGGCCTGGCCACGGTCAGCGGAGGAACCCAGGAACGCTTTTCCAGTGGCGCGCGTTATGGGGGAAAAATAGATGAGACTTTCACCTACCGGGTATATGGGAAATACTTTGACCGCGACCGGATAGCCGACAATGAGAACCATGCGCCTGCGATTAATCAGGGAAGCAAGGCGGTGGACGACTGGCGCTCAGGCCGTGGCGGATTTCGGATGGACTGGGCTCCTACCCAAGGCAACTCGCTATCATTACAGGGCGAGGCTTTCCAAAACGGGGTTGCCGAAGAAGCCCTCCGGTTCTCCTTAGATCCTGCTTCGTCATATTTAAAGCGGCAAGACTCCACAACGACCGGCGGGCACTTAATGGGACGTTTTAAACATGAATTTTCAGATGCATCAGAGCTTTCTGCCCAATTATACTATGACCGGGCAACCTGGGATACTCTAGGAGTGAAGGTCTGGACTGACACCATAGACTTGGAACTGCAGCATCGCTTCCATTTAGGTAGCCGGCAAGAGATCGTCTGGGGACTGGGATGCCGGGTGAACCGAGACGGCTTTGATAATTTTTTGGAGGATCAATTTGAACCCAATGAACGCGATTTGTACCTGTATAGCGCCTTTGTTCAAGATGAGATTCGGTTGATTGAAAACCTCTTGCGCCTCACTGTTGGTTCCCGGGTTGAACATAATGATTTTACCGGATTCGAAGTGGAACCTAATGTTCGACTACTGTGGGAGCCGGTGAAAACGCACATTTTTTGGGGAGCGGTCTCACGGGCGGTTAGAACGCCTTCCAGACTAGAGCGGGATGCCCGGTTTAATTTTCAACTACTTCCTCCCGGCAGCCTGTATCCCCAGTCGCCGGTTGGCCTTATGAGTGAAATGGGGACGAGTAAGGCTGATTCAGAGACTATGATCGCCTATGAATTGGGTTACCGCCTTCAACCATCCAATAAATGGCGTTTTGATATTGCCACATTTTATAACGACTATGCCAAGCTGCGAGAATTTGAGGCGGGCACTCCGTTTATGGAGACCAGCCCTTCTCCCCATTTAATCGTACCGTTGTATGCCAATGACCACATGAAAGGCGAGGTATACGGGGTGGAAGTGGCTGCCGACTGGCAGGTGACCAACCGTTGGGGTCTCAGCACCACCTACTCCTTCTTGCATATAGATTTGCACATGACCGATAACAGTCAATCCATATACGAAGCTGCATCTGTTGAAGGCCGGAGTCCCCATCATCAGGCATCGTTACGTTCTAATTTAAGAATAACCGATGATGTTCAACTCAACATGTGGCTGCGGTTCGTGGACAGCTTGCCGTACCAAAACGTGGATAACTATACCAGTCTGGATGCGCGGCTGTCCTGGAAACCGATCAAGAGTCTGGAGCTGTCCCTGGTGGGTCAGAATCTGCTGCAAGGTAGTCATGCCGAGTATTCGCAATTTGAAATCAACCGGGGTGTCTACGGCAAAGTTGTTTGGAATTTTTGAGTCAGTCGAGGCAAGTAACCACGGAACAACGGACGAAATTTATCTAAGATTTTTTCTCCAGTCGTTGGCCTGGAACAACCAGGTGTCGAGAACCGACTTCACAGCCGTCTTCCGATTCTAATCTGCCGTTTCTTCTGTCTTTGGGGATATCCAGTCTCGGTGGTTGGTCCGGATTGTCCGGCGGTCTTCATCACTCAACAGGCAGTCATCCTCACACCAGGGAGTACACGCTGCATCGCAGGGTTCGATGTGGATAGTTACGGTAGCGTCGGGATAGTGCTCTTTAATCGCGTCGGACATCATGTCTGTCACCCGATGGGAATCATTGACCGACATGCCGGAATCTACCAGGATATGGAATTCAACGAAACGGTCGGATCCTGACTTGCGAGTGCGGAATCTGTGAAAGCTTCTGACCGTGGGTGAAAAACTCTTTATGTGTTCCCGGATCAGGGCTTCTTCTTCAACCGGCAAGCTCGCATCCAGCAAATCCCTGGCGGACCTAATAGTCAGTTCGTAGGCGGCCTTCAGAATGAGCAGGGCCACTCCGATGGCCGCAACCGGATCAACCCATTCCAGGTTCGTCCCCGGCAGAAGCCACTTTCCGGCCCAAATAGTACCTAATCCGACCATTACCCCAATGGAAGTATAAACATCTGTGCGCAGATGCCAGGCATCAGCCTCCAAAGCCACTGATCCGGTCTCTTGGCTTACCTTAAATAATCTTTGTGAAATAAGGACATTTGCCACCGCTGATAGAAACATCACGACCACACCCCAACTCACCGCTTCAAGCGGTTCCGGGTGGTACAGCTTCTTGACGGCCTCGAATACAATCCAGCCGGCAGCCAGAAAAATCAAAATGGCTTCAATCGTCCCCGAAATATTTTCTACCTTCCCATGGCCGAAGGGATGCCTGATATCAGCCGGCTTGGCCGATTTCTGCACGGCAAACAAGGCTATCAAGGCGGCCAGTAAGTCTACCCCGGAGTGGATCGCCTCCGAAATCATCGATACCGAACCAACAATGACGCCGATTATTGTCTTGAGCAAGACCAGGGTGGCGTTGGAAGTAACCGAGAGTAACGCTACGTGGGCTTTTTGTTTGGTTATTCTAGCTAGCAAGTCACATCCTATAGATATAAAAGTTTCAATGTCAGGAGCGTGCCCCGATAGGCTGGGTAAGATATTCCCTTATCCGGCCTTCACCCAGGTGGTTCTGGTCCAAACCCAGAGTTTCCTCGCTCAGCCCCAGACTAAGACCCAAAAGTTGGGGATAAAGAAGTGACGGTAAGAAGCGATGGCCGGTCCGGGCGGCGGCCATTTCCGATTGTCCCAAGTCAAACTGGATCTGACAGTAAGTACAGGCCACACAAAGATAATCGGCTCCCGCGGCCAGTCCGTCGGCCACTTTTTTGGCCATCAGATCTCGGGCCAGTTTGTCATTCTTGCCCATGAGAGGGTTGCCGCAACACTGCAACTTCAAAGACCAGGGCACACTTGTCGCTCCGGTTAGCTCCACCAACTGATCAAATTTAGTCGGCGTCACCGGATTGTCAAACTGAACCACGTTACTAGGGCGCAGGGCGTGGCATCCATAATGAACGGCTATTTTGAGTTCTTTGTAGGGGTTCTTGATCTTGTCCTTGATCACATCCAGCTCAATGTCGTGGAACAGCACGGATAGAAAATGCTTTACCTGAACGACCCCTCGGTACCTAAGCCCCTCCTCCCTCAAGCGCAAGTTAATTTCCGCCCGCAATCCGGGCTTTTCTTTTAGGTAGTACTCAGCCTTTTTCAGGGAGCCGAAACAGCACTTGCAGGGAGTAACGATATCGAGTCTTTCTTTCTCCGCCAGGGCAAAATTCCGCGCCGCGGCGAACAAGAAGGACCGGCTATCAAGATGCCTGACGGGGTAGCCGCAGCAGTTGAATTCCAGGTGGACCAGATCCAGGCCCAAGACTCTTAATACCGCCCGGATAGACATTTCGTACTGGGGCACATAGGGTATCTTACATCCCAAAAACAATGCAAACATCATCAGTTGCCCCTCACGATAACGGCGTCCAGCCTTCGGCTGATTTGACCGATGCTGAACGCCGCCGTGGTTTAAGCCGATGCTCTAACGTATTCTATGACTTTGGGCCCAAGCCCGACGGAATTGGTGGCCTCGAATAATTTGACCGCTTCTTCAAACCCCTGAAGGGTTATTCGTTCTTTATATTCCTGGGCCAACACGTTGAACTGCGGGGCAAACACCATATTGGCTTTCTTGATGTCGCCGCCGGTGGCACCGGTCTTAACAGCCCATTCCCACATTTCGGCCCACAGTGCATCCGAGACGCCCCGATAGGGCCGCTTAGTATATTCCTTCTTTTCATTGGTGATGGCATTACCACTGGAGTTCATGCCCATGCCGAAGCTGATGTTCTGCCAGAAGGTGCCCACGTTTCCTTTTCTGATGCCGTAGTTGATAAAAGAAGTGATCTTTTCCAGAGAAGTGCCGGTAATGCCGTGCTGGGCGATATCCACATCCCAGGGTTGAATGGCGTCCCAGATATTCTTGGTCAGATCGAGCTGAATACCCTCGTGGGAGGCTCCAAAATAGGTGCCGTGGATAGAGCCGTTATTGATGGCCAGTAAGTCTGGTTTAATGCCGGCCTTGGCCAGCTCGCCAATAAACCAGGCACTTTCTTCCGGATTGGTGAATCCTGTGGCATCACCTTTCTTGGCCCCGATTTCACCCAACTCCACTTCCAGTCCCAAACCTTTTTCCACAATGGGCCTGGCCAGTTCAATGGTCGCCGCCAGATTTTTTTCGTTTTCCATGTGGGAGGCATCAATGGCAAAGGAGGTAAACCCGGCCTCCATCTGTTGCTGGATCAAGGCAGCCACCTCCGCCACCTTGTCCGAAGACTTTACCGTGAGGTGGTCGGCATGGATCCCGAAGGGGACGAAATCATTGCCCAGCCGCTCGTTTTCTGCCACGATGCAGGCGGCGAAAGAATAGGGATCAAATTCGGTATAAGTAAGTTCTGATTTGGCGATTTCATACATTACCGGGGCATTAGCGGCCATGGCAGCCTTAACGATACCAGCCACCGGAAGACGACAGCGCATGTTGCAGGCCATGATCATGGCGATGTTCTGTTTGGCGGTCTTAATCAAAGCGCGGCCGTTAAAGAGTGGCGTTTTGCTCTTAGGAAACCGAGCCTTAACATTATCCGGTCTCAGGTCAGACAGGTCGTGATGCATGGGCATATTCCTTTCTCTACATTCGGCTTAAAGGCCGTGTTAGGTGAAAGTTTTAGTCAGGTTCCGGTATTATGCCATCCAGAAACAAAATCCATCGTGCTTTGTGGGTGGGAATAGGATCATTGGGCTAACGGCCGGTAACTAAGATATCAAATATTACCGATGAGGCAACCGTATTTTAAGGAATCTAAGCACGGTGCGACCAGTTCCAAATATCCTCACCAGGCTGGTTTGATTCGTAGTATAACGAAGAGTATTCTACCCGGCTTCATTTTTTTTTCCTTGACCTCATTTTGCCCAAACACTATATCATAGTCATCCGGCAAATGTCAATCGGCCTGCCGGCCTTCTTGCCGGCGATCACCCTTCAGCCTTCGACGATCAGATAGTCGTCTAATCTGTTTTTTTTCCGGCCACCGCAGAGGAACAAATTGCCATAACCCCGAGGAGGAGTTATAATGGACTCGTATTACAAACCCCAAGACCTGCCCAGGTTTGAAGATATAGGGAAGGAAGCTCCTGACCTGGCCAAGAAATTCTTTGAATACTACCAAGCTGTATTTTCCGAAGGCGAACTAACCGAAAGGGAAAAATCTCTCATTGCCCTGGCTGTAGCTCATACTATCCAGTGCCCTTATTGCATAGATGCCTACACCCAGGCATGCCTGACAAAAGGTTCCAACCTGGCGGAAATGACCGAGGCCGTTCATGTAGCCACGGCCATCCGGGGCGGCGCATCCCTGATTCATGGCATACAAATGCGGAATGTCGCTGAAAAATTGTCTCTTTGAGCCAAAGGTGCGAGGAGGCCGTGCTGTCTTTCGCCCACCCATCTTGGATGATATATGGATGCCTTGCAGGCCACCCGACAAATTAAGCCGTTCCATCTGACTCTGGCAGAAAATGGGCTCAGGTTGGATCGGCAGTCGACGACGAACTTGCAGGTCAACCTCGGTCTTCGATGCAATCAGGCTTGCCGACACTGCCATCTGGATGCCGGTCCCCATCGACCGGAGTTAATGGATGCTGCGACTATCGATCAGGTCGTCGCCTATGCCGGGCGCAGTCGTTTTCAGACCATCGATATCACGGGCGGGGCTCCTGAACTGCATCCTGATCTGGCAAACATCATCTCCAGGCTGGCGCCCTTAGCCTCCCAGATTATTCTAAGGAGCAATCTATCCGCCCTGAACGACGGCGGCCGGGAATTTCTATACGATACCCTGACGCGTTATCAGGTGGTGATCACGGCCTCTTTTCCTTCTTTGAATGAGTCTCAGGCGGAATCGCAACGCGGTCCCGGAATTTTCCAGCAGAGCGTCGAGGCGATTAAGAGGCTTAATGCCCTGGGCTATGGCCGGGCTGATTTCGGTTTGACGCTGAACCTGGTCGCCAATCCGGCGGGCGCCTTTTTGCCGGCATCCCAGGCCCAGACCGAAAAGAGATTTCGACAAGTGTTGCATCAGAAATGGGGTATCACCTTCAATAACCTGTTCACTTTTGCCAACGTCCCCTTGGGCAGGTTTCGACAGTGGCTGGTCAGGTCCGGCAATTACGACAGATATATGGAAATGATTGCCGCTAATTTCAATGCCTGTGCCGTAGCCGGCCTGATGTGTCGGACATTGGTCTCGGTTTCCTGGGACGGATATTTATATGACTGTGATTTCAACCTGGCCCTGGATCTACCGCTGGTCAGGGGTAAGACCCATGTGAGTCAAATGGACGGCCCTCCGGAACCCGGCTCCCCTATTGCCGTTCGAGATCATTGCTACACCTGCGCCGCCGGATCCGGATTTACCTGAGGTGGAGCCATTACTGCCTGAGTTCAGGTAGCAGAGCTAATAGGGTAAAAGTGAACCGGGGCCGGGCCGAGGTCTCAATATGATCTGGTCGTTCTTATTTTTTTCTGAATCACGTCTGGTGTAATATGAGATATCTGACTAAGTTAATTGAGTCACTAAGCATCTGGCTGATCAGGCTGGCCGCATTTCTATTAGCCTTAATGGTCGGGTTGATCTGCGTCGAGATAGTACTGGATGTCTATGGCATATCCATTCCCGGCACGTCTCAATTAAAGGGCTGGCTGGGGGCGAGCAGCGCCGCTTTGGCCCTGGGATATACCCAGTTGATCAAGGGACATCTCAGGACCAATGTGGTTATCGGTCGATTGCCCGGAGTTGTTCAGCGGATAGTTGATGCCTTATCCTGTCTAGTGCTCATGTTTTTCTTCGGGTTTGTGGCCAGAGAAATCACCTTCTGGGCATATTCTCTAATGGTCAAGGGCAGCCCGGCCGGCGGCAGGGGTATGGTCTTATATCCATTCATCTTCTTAATTGGATTAGGCTACGCGGGGTTGGCTTTGATCTTCCTGATTGAACTCTGGAAGACTCTAATTCCCGAGAGGAGTGCGGCCGATGAACTCGGTTGAGGCAGGTGTCTGGGGATTAACCATCCTGGGATTGGCCGTCTTCCTCTTCCGGATGCCGATTAGCATGGCCCTGGGTGTGGTGGGTTTAGGCGGCATCTGGTACCTGTCTGGGCCGGCCAAGGCTATGGCCGTGGTAACTATGAGCATCTGCGACACGTCTTCACTCAACCGGATGACGGCCATCCCCGTTTTTGTTTTACTCGGGTCTGTTTGCTTTTATTCCGGTCTGAACAAGCGTTTTTTTAACTCGGCTCAGAAGTGGCTGGGGCACATCAGGGGTGGTGCGGCCATGGCAGCCATCCTGTCCTCCGCCGGATATTCGGCCATTTGCAGCACCGGTCCAGCCACAGCGGCAGCCATGGGTGTGGCTGCTTTACCGGAAATGAAAAAACTCAAGTACCCACTCTTTCTTAGTACCAGTTCGGTGGCCGGCGGGACGATTTTAGGGGCAATCCTCCCGCCCAGTCTTATCTTACTTGTTCTAGGTCTCCAAGCCGACCAGTCTATCGGCCGGCTGTTTATGGGTGGCCTGGTTCCGGGCCTGATGCTGCTCATCATGTTTGTGCTGGCTATTCCGCTGGGCTGTTATGACCAGTTGGGATGGAGCCAGGTTAACCCCAAGGTCGATCGCATTGATAGAATTTTAACCATGGCCAACTGGATTGAGCTGGAAATTGTCCTGATCGTCATCACAATGGGCCTGTGGTTTGGCCGGCTGACTCCTACGGAAACCGGGGCCGGGGCAGCGGTGCTGGTCATCTTGCTCAATGTGCTGTTCCGGACTCTATCCTGGAAGCAGTTTGTCTGCTCCCTGATGGACACGGTGAGGATTTCCAGTATGATCATCCTGCTCCTGGTGGGTGTCACGGTTTTTGGCCGATTTCTGGTCATGACGGGACTACCCCAGGCTTTAGTCCGGTTGGTGACGGAACTGCGCGTCCCTTCTTTGCTCATCCTGGCCGACATCGGAATAGTCCTTCTGTTCGGTGGATTGATCATGGAGGAGCTGGCTTTGTTGTTGATCACCTTTCCCATTTTTCTCCCGATCATCACCCGTCTGGGCTATGACCCGATCTGGTTTTCCATAGTCATGGTTATGGTCTCCAAAATAGGCGCTTTTGTGCCATTCTCAGGGTCCAACATGTTTGTTGTGGCCGCCGTATCCCGCAAAGCTTCCCCATTAGAAGTATTCAACGGAATGAAACTGTTCCTCGTTCCCTTCATCCTGTGCCTGATCGTAATCACCGTCTTTCCGCAAGTGGTGCTTTTCCTCCCTGCTTTCATTAAATGACCTGACCTGACGGGTCCGGCCCCAGACCGAAAAGGCGTACATCCTGGGGACGATAGTGCAGTTGGATGGTAATCTTTCAACACTCGATAGTCTTTTTTGGAGGTGACGGCTCATGTCTCTACCGGAAAGATTTGATCAACAGATCTGTTCAACAGTGCCACTCCCGATTATTCCCAAGATGACCTACGAAGAGTTCCTTGCCTGGACGGACGATACATTTGCAGAATGGGTTGACGGGGAGGTGACTTTCATGGGGCCGGCATCTTTTCAACATCAAGATTTGGCAGCTTTTTTGACTGTGCTACTCAGACTTTACGTTAATCGGAAGGGACTGGGAAAAGTCTGCCCGGCTCCATTTCAGATGAAGACCGGCCCAGGGTTACCGGGGCGGGAGCCGGATATAATTTTCATCGCTCAAAATCACCTTGACCAACTCAAAAAAAATTACCTGGACGGGCCGGCAGACTTAGCCGTGGAAATCATCAGTGAAGACAGTAAGAATCGGGGTCGAAAGCAAAAACTGTATGAATACCAACTAGGTGGTGTGCGTGAATATTGGCTGATCGACCCGGAATACCAACAGGCCGAGTTCTACCAGTTGGGGGAGGATGGGCTGTACCATCGGGCGCCTTTGAAACAGGGTCAAGTATATCGGAGCATGGTGCTGAATGGGGTGTGGATAGATGTGGATTGGCTGTGGCAAGACCCGCTTCCGTCGGAGATTAACATTTTGGAAGAATGGGGAGTGATTTGATCTCAGGTCCCCAAAGATGGCCTTTATTGACCCAACCCTTTACCGGGAAAAAATCCATGTCGCTTGCAATCAAAATCGAATATCTGGAGGCTTCCGCCAAAACTCCTTCACCTCTTCGGATGACCGACGAATAATTCCTTCAGGGCATCGTGGCCATTGCCCCGAATGGCATGAGACTAGTGTTAAGCGACTTTTCTGTCTAAATAACATCAAATATCCTGGGTGGCGGCGTGTTTGAATCAGTTCATTTTAAAAATTTTCAATGTCTTCGGAATCTCTCCCTGGCAGGCTTAGGGAGAGTTAATCTTATTGCCGGCCGCAACAATACCGGGAAGACGGCCATCCTGGAAGGATTATATCTGCTCCAGAGGCCAAATCACCCCTGGCTGGTGCTCAAAATTAATGACTTTCGCGGGTTTGGTCACTTCGGTGAGGCGGAGAGGTTTCTTTGGACATCTTTGTTCTATCAAAATGATCCTTCCCAAGAGATCGAATTGTCCGGTCTGGATCAGGAACACCGGCTTAGTAAGCTGACCATTCGATTGATGGAAAGAAAGGAAGACTACGTCCCGGGTGATCTGCGGGATAGCCGTGGGGAAGCGGAAGTGGGGGTTCTAACCCCTAAGTACAGGGGAGACAATCTAGAATTTGACTATACTGGAACCAGCGGTGAAAGCTATATTTCACGGGCGCTAATCAGCATTGACGGTGTCAGATTTAAGTCGTCCAAACTGCCTGAGAAATCTGATTTTATTTACATCCCGGCCAGAAACTTACCCCGGCCCACTAAAGATGCCGAGATCTATAGCAAATTAGAGATGCAAGGAAAACATGCGTTTATCCTCAAGGCGTTGCGCACCGTCGAACCCCGGCTTGACCGCTTATCGGTGATCACCTCGGCCGGAATATCCATTATCCACGGCGACGTCGGCCTGGGACGGATGATTCCTTTAACCATGATGGGTGACGGACTGGGCCGGATGCTGAACTTGCTATTGACTATATCCAATGCCGAAGGAGAGGCGGTACTGGTTAATGAGATTGAGAATGGTCTCCATCCAGCCATCTTACAACCTTTTTGGGATGAGATGGCTGCAACTTTAACAGCTTTTGATGTTCAACTCTTTTCAACCACCCACAGTTGGGAGTGTTTCAAAGCCGCCTATCGGGCCATGGGTGCCGGCTCTCATGACGCGTTGCGGCTATATCTGTTGGAAACAATCGACGACAATATCCGCGCCAGAGCCTATCATGGCGATATATTTAAATCTAACCAGCCAAAGGACGCTTTTAACGGATAGCTCATCGTTGCTGGTTGCTTGTTACCGGTTATTAGTTGAAGACAACCAGCAACGTGCAACGAGTAACCAGCAACGCCAAAGAGGGATACCGGACTATGAAACGATACGACTACCTTAAGCCCTACTCGGTTGAGGAAGCGCTGGACCTCCTGGCCGGAGTCGGTGATACGGCCATGCTGATCGCCGGAGGGACGGATGTACTGGTCAAGCGGAAACTCGGGCAAATTGATCCCGCGGCCTTGATTTCTCTGAAAAGCATTCCGGACATGTCGTATATCAAAGAAAATGGGATGTTAACCATTGGGGCGATGACCACCCATCGGCAATTGGAGACGTCACCTCTCATCCATTCTAGATATCCCATCCTGCATGATGCCGTAAAGAATATCGGCTCAGTCCAAATCAGGAACACCGCAACTATTGGTGGCAACATTGTCAATGCCGCTCCGTCCGCGGACACGGCACCGCCCTTGCTGGCCTTGGAGGCCGTGGCCCGAATTCGAGGACCACAGGGGACCCGGGATGTCCCCTTGACCGAATTCTTTGTCGGTCCAGGCCGAACAACAATGCAACCAAATGAAATTTTGACAGAACTTGTCTTGACCAGGCATACCTCCCCCTGTGGTGGGGCCTACTACAAGTTATCTCGACGAGCCGCCATGGACTTGCCTTTATTGGGCGTAGCTGTGCAGCTCTACCTGGAACCCGATAGACAAACAATCAGGCAGGCCCGCCTGGCCTATGGAGTGGCTGGACCAACGCCCATGAGAGCTTTTGCTGCGGAAGCACTCCTGGAAGGCCGGAAGCCCACCCCGGAAATATTGGACGAGATGGCTCAGGCCGTTTGTCAGGGAACTTCTTGCCGAAATAGCCTCCGAGCTAGCGCCTGGTATCGGGAAGAGATGATCACGGTTTTCACCAAACGGATGATCAGGCTGGCCATGGAGAGGGCCGCGACATGAAAAAAGAAATATCTTTTACCTTGAACGGAAAACGGGTCGGTGCCGAGGTTGATGTCTCCAGTACTCTTTTAGATGTCTTGCGGGAGCAATTCGAGCTTACCGGAACCAAGGAAGGATGTGGGGTAGGGGAGTGCGGGGCGTGCACCGTCCTGGTCAATGGTTTGTCCATCAATTCCTGCCTCATGCCCATCTTGGAAGTCGAGTCGGCCG
>JADFYC010000140.1 GCA_015233295.1 Deltaproteobacteria bacterium
TGTCCAGAGCCAGCCGTCCCAGCCCGAGATGGACTCCCGGATGGCCCGGCGCCATTCCATTTCTAAAAAATCATTAAATTTGCGGCGGTTGGCCACACCGGTGAGTCCGTCCCGTAACGACAGATTTTTCAGATAGGCAATGTCCTGACCAATTTGTTTCACTGCCGGACGAAAGATGAATAGTCCTTCCAAAACCAATACGACCAGGATGGTCGCCATCAAGATCAAGCCGGTGTAGCGCAACATCGTCACCCGATGATATGACTCCCAGGCATAACGAGAAACGATTTTTCCCATACACTTGGTAAACTCACGTTCATGGGACAAAATGACGGCCACCTGGTCGGAAGGAACGAACCTTTCATGGCTGTTTTTAATAGTTCCAAGGAGTTGGGTAGAGGAGCGAACGACGGCCAGGCGGCTGGGCTCCAGCTCTTCAAAGAGAGCCAGCGTCTCCGAGCTGTTCTCACCAGTAAGCCCCAGGGTCATGTCCCCATGCAGCAGTCCTTCGTGAGTTCGATTAAATTCCGTCAGATCTGTTCGTAACCTGAAAGCGGCCTTCTCCAGCATCGATCTGTCCGGGGCCACCTCAATGGCCAGGGCCTGGCGGCAAATAGCCTGAAAAAGCATCCGCTGCCGCCCCGCCAAATTTATGGTCCGGGAATCATCTTGCTGGGAAAAAAGAGAGTATTGGACCAGCACCTGGCCGATGATGAGCAAAGCCGCGACGATAGCCAGGGCAACCACGTATCTTACGGTTAAGGTGTGTGGAGTTGAAGCATCACGGCGAGTAAACTCGCTAAAATCAGGCTCATCGGAAACGGGATTCATGATGACTATAGTCTTTCTTGGCCGCTTACCCTGCCGGCAACGGCTCGTGTGCGTCTGATTTACCCGGATAGATGATGACAAACCGGAACCGAGGAAAAATGCGAGGTAACCGCATCAACTTAAAGATCATTACCCCGATGGCCACGCGGTCTATCCAGGAGGACATGGGCCAGCCAAAATGAACCGTGATTCTCCGGTCTGATAATTCGTATTCAACCACTTTGAGCAAAGCCACGATACGTTGGTATAGTCCAATCTTTACAAGCGGAAAACGATAGTGATTGGAAACCAGTTTAGGCGGGATGCCTTGGCGAGGGGAGTAAAAAGTGACATAGACCTCATTATCCTTAATTTTGTCGGGTTCTACTTCCATGGGGCGTCTAAAAATAAGAGCTAACTCTTGATCCGAGGACTGGGCCAGGCCAATGATCATCTCCATTTCGGAATCGGCCTTGGCGATCTCTTGACGTTCCGGGGCCCTTTTCCGGGCAACAATGAAACCGGCTATCAAGACCACCCCTGAGACAATCGCCCACATAAGTGTGCCATGGGGCTTGGCCAGGGCCAGAAAAATGAAACAACTGATCAAGATGATGAAAATAATTAGGGTGCCCAGGCGACTGGTCGAATAATGAGTGACTTCCTTTGTCCCCATGAAATAGCGGTAGATAAATAATGAACCAATGTTGATACAAAAACTGGCGACCAAGCCGATAGCATACATATCGGCCAGGATCATTTGGCTGCCTTGCGTAATAAAGATAATGGCTGTAAACACGGCGGCGTTAATCAGGTGGATCCGGTACAGAGACTGGCGCCGGTTGGTGGCGATCAGCCAATTAAATCCATAGCGGTGAGCCACTTTTTCCAATAATTCGCTGGAGGCCACAAAGGCGGTGTTGACCGCCATAATCAGGACGAAACTGGCCAGGGCCGCCACCACCACGCCGAACGGGACGCCGTTTATGATGGTGGCATAATGGGTAATCAAGTCTCCTTCGTGCTCTCTGTAATTCATCGGAGACGACAAAGCCAGAGCCGCCACCACAGGCGTCACTACGCCTACTGTGAGGGCCAGAAATATATAGGCCTTTTTGATTTCCCGCCAGTTGCGCACCAGACCGGCGGTCTGGAGAACCGATTCCACACCGGAATAAGCCAGGATACAAAAGGCGACGTGGGAAATGAAATTGCCGTAGCCTTGCGTCCATGACCCTCCGCTCAAGCTGGTCCTGGTGTCGGCCAGGGACGATTTCAACCGGGCCACAGCCTCACTGTCCAGCGACATGACTCCTGAGGTGATCAAATTCAGAAACACCACTGCGGCCAAAATAAAAATTATAAACGTAAAACCGGCATTTTCTCTGATACCCAGAATGTTTAGACCGGCAATGCCCCAAATGATAGCCAGGACCAGCCCGATGGTCAGGGAATGAGATTGGGCCAACCCTGGAAAAAACGAGATGCTGTTAAGGACTGCACTCACCGCTGAAATACATGCGGTTAAAATATAGTCCACCATTATGGAGGATACGGCCACAAAGGACACCATTGGCCCTAACACCAAATAGGAGAAGGAATAAACACCTCCTCCGATGATCCGGTGGTATTCCAGTATCTCGGAGATCTCAACCATGCGGGTAGACAGGTATTGAATAAACAGCGAGGTGAAAGCGACGAAGAAGATGGTCGAGGGACCAATAAATCGATAAGCTTCAGCCGGGGCGTAAAACACTGATGATAGCGCGTCCATCAGGGTCAGCACGGCGATGGACAACCAAGTCAACCACCACCGGCCGCCATGATAGTAAGAAACCAGCCCCGGTTTTCTCAATAAAAAAATGAAAAAGCCGATCAGGCCCAGATTAAGTGCGATCAGCACCGCAGGTTTCATATATCTACTCGTTACATCTATTGAAAAGGCATAGCCTGGCGACATCCCGACATCTTTTGTCTTTGTCGGGACATACGTTGTATTCCCATAAACTTAACGTCTGGCTTGGTGAATCTTGGCAGGCCGGTGCTTGACGTTAAGTTTTTGGTAGGTGAGCCTGGCTGTCTTCGTTGTTTTCTGAATGCTCACCGCCCGATTTTTGGACTTAAGCCGATGGGAAGAAGCTTGGACATTCTTGCCCCGTTTCTTGGCCGCGAGGGAGACCCGTTTAGGCCCGGACCGGCGGGAGAGGAGTTGAAGCTTTTTGGCCCGGCTACCAGCGGTCCTTAGCCTGATGGGCCGGGGGCCATCCGGGATGATCAAAGCCGCCATTGAGCCAGGTTCATCAATGGCCACGTTTTTCCATTTATTTTCCGGCGGGGCTGACTGGGCGTTGGCCGAAGGGATTTCCGCCGCCCCCAGAAATTTGGCGTAAAAATAGAATTTTTTGAGATAAACCAGGGTTTCGGGAAGAATACTGCAGAAACTTTGCTGGTAATCTTTATCGTTCGGGGCGCAAGTGTAATGCCGGTCCATCCAGGTGTGCCCCAACTGTTGAATACTTCGATTCACCCGCCCCGGTCCTGTGTTGTAAGACGCCGCCATAAAAGGATGCATCTTGGCCGGATTATTGGCCAGCCAGTGCCGCTTGATCTGTTGGTTGCGTTCCTGGTCAGAGGTAAAAATTAGTTTTTCCAGGTCATAATCCAGGAGCATGGCCTGGGCCTTGATGGCCGTAAGATGATCCAGGGCCCCCGGGTCAAAGGGCCGGGTCACGACCTGTGGATAGAACCTTCGCATATCGTCCCAACTTGGCCGGGTAAATTGAGCCAGCCCCCAGGCCCCGGCATGACTCCGCCGGAATCGGTAGGTGTCTTTGCCATTGGCGCCCAGCAGAGTGAGCGTCCGGTGCATCAAATTAATCCGCTCTAGCTGACTGTTCTGCTGCTGAAAGGCGAAGGGGTCCACATGTTCAATCATCAAAATCCCGAAAGTCAACTCCGCCGGCACCACTCGCGTTACCAATAGATTGGGAAAGGCCAAAGAATGGACCTGGTTCCGATCCAGTTCGGCATAAGCCTGGTTTATCACCCTGTCGAGGTATTTCACACCCTCCCGGACCAGCTCCCGGCAAGCTATTTCTTGTGAGAACGGGGTGTAAACAAACTGGATGATGTCGTCCCCTTCTCTCATGGGCCGCTTAATGGCCAGGCAGGCATACCGGGAAGGGCCGGAAACGGTGTAATCGGAGTTGATTCCATTGCTTTTCCGCTTGGTCACAGTTATCCGCGAGTCAGGAACCTGAACGCCCGTCTCCCGGATCTCTCCGTCGGGGTCTTTCCAGAAAGATGTCAGAAATATCTTCCTGGCGTTTAAATCGAGGACAGCCATCCTGATTTGCTTCCCCGTGATAAGAGAGCCGTGTTGCTGGTATTGGCAGGCCGGAGCCAGGGCCGCCAGACGGCGAGCTTCATGAACCTTGGTGACGAAGTCCGCTCCCAGATAGGGCAATCCGCTTTCCGAGACATAGAGCCGGGCGGTACTGATTCCAGCCTCTGCCGGAAGGACCCCGAGCAGGCAAAGAACCAAAAAAACCGGCAATGGGGCCAGGAATGAAGTAAGTCTCCAACCTGTATTAATAAATGACATATTGACCATCCTTTTATTTCTTCCAATTTAGTCACATCTACCACAGTATTTTGGTCTTTTCAATACCTAACACTATCCTCGGACCAGGGCCGCGGCGGAATCCCCAAAATAAGAATAGCGCAAACGACGCGGAAACCATCTAAGAAGAAAGCACCAGGCATATTCCGGCCCGTGGTCCTAGCCGGCGCCGCCCCATCCATTTTTTTATTGACATTCAATTTGAAATAAGTATATCTTTATATTATGTATTCTGATGAATTAGAAGCCTCCCAACCAGACCAACCTATAATTGTGGAGAACCCTCCATGTCCCAAAAAGAAAACCTTGATAAACTTGCCCAGGAATTTGATCGTTGGAACGACAAAACCAAACAAGGCCTGGCTAAGCGACCGGAACGAAAACCAGACTTTGTTAATACCTCGGGCATCCCTATCGACCGGGCGTTCACGCCCTTAACCCAGCCTGATTTTGACTACATGGAGCGTCTTGGCCTCCCAGGGCAGTATCCCTTTACCAGGGGAGTTCAACCCACCATGTACCGCGGGCAATTCTGGACCATGCGTCAGTATGCTGGGTTTGGCGATGCTGAAGAGTCGAACAAACGTTACCGATTCCTCTTGGAACAAGGGCAAACCGGATTGTCCGTGGCCTTTGACTTGCCCACCCAGATCGGTTACGACTCCGACCACGAACTGGCCCGCGGTGAAGTCGGCAAGGTCGGCGTGGCCATAGATTCCGTCAAGGACATGGAAATCCTGTTCAACCAGATCCCTTTAGATAAAGTCAGTACCTCCATGACGATCAACGCCCCGGCGGGCGTGCTTCTGGCCTTTTACATGGCGGTGGCCGACAAGCAAGGCGTGACACCGGGAAAGCTTACCGGCACCATCCAAAACGATATCCTCAAGGAATACTCCTCCCGCGGGACATATATTTTTCCGCCCCAACCGTCCATGCGGTTGATCACGGATATTTTTTCTTTCTGCACCCAGCACGTGCCCAAATGGAATACCATCAGCATCAGCGGGTACCATATCCGGGAAGCCGGGTCCACCGCGGTCCAGGAAGTCGCCTTTACCCTGGCCAATGGGATCGCCTATGTGGAAGCCGCCATTAAGTCCGGCCTGTCCGTAGACACCTTTGGGCCGAGACTGTCGTTTTTCTTTAATTCCCATTTGGACTTCCTTGAGGAAGTGGCTAAGTTCCGAGCCGCCCGGAGACTCTGGGCCAAAATCATGAAGGACCGCTTCGGCGCCAAAGACCCCAAGTCATTGTCCCTCAGATTCCATACTCAGACGGCGGGATGTACCTTGACGGCCCAACAACCCAAAAACAATATCGTCCGGGTGGCCTTCCAGGCCATGGCGGCAGCCCTGGGTGGAACTCAGTCGTTGCACACCAATTCCATGGACGAAGCCTTGTCCCTGCCCACCCAGGAAGCGGCCCAAATCGCCCTGCGCTCCCAGCAGATCATCGCTCACGAGACGGGAGTCGGTGATACCGCCGATCCCCTGGCCGGCTCCTATTACGTCGAATATCTGACCGACCAGATTCAGGCCCGGGCCGAGGAATATATCAAACGGATAGATGAGATGGGCGGGGCCGTGGCGGCCGTGGAAAAGGGTTACATCCAAAAAGAAATCCATGACAGCGCCTACCGCTACCAAAAAGACATCGAGTCGGAACAACGGGTGGTCGTCGGCCAGAACCGATTCCAGATCGACGAACCGCCGTTTAAAGATATCCTTCGGGTGGACCCAGCCATCGGCCGGAAACAAGAAGCCCGGTTGGCCGAGCTGAAACAAGAACGAGATAACGACGTGGTCAAACGCTCCCTGGCCACCCTCAAAAACGCCGCGGCCGGAACCGACAATCTCATGCCGGTAATTTATGAAGCAGTCAAAATCGGGGCCACCCTGGGCGAGGTTTGCGATACCATGCGCGAAGTGTTCGGGGAATATAAAGCCGCCGCATTTATCTAAGCCGTCAAACCAACCACTAGTCTCCAATACGGGGCGGATTTCCCGCTACCGCTATGATCATCGCGAACGCGTCAGAGGATACCAACATGGGTGAAGGACGAAAAATCAGGGTGTTAGCGGCCAAACCCGGATTAGATGGCCACGATCGTGGCATTAAAGTGATCTGCAGCGCCCTCCGGGATGCCGGCATGGAAGTCATTTACACCGGACTCAGGCAAACACCGGAACAAATCGTGGCTACGGCCGAGCAGGAAGACGTAGATGTCATCGCCCTAAGTGTTTTATCCGGGGCTCATGACTATCTATTTCCTAAGCTGATGGACCTGGTCAAAGCTAAAGGGATGAATGTCTTAGTCATGGGTGGCGGCATCATCCCGGAAGATGATATCCCGGCCCTGAAACAGGTCGGCATAGCCGAGATCTTCGGACCCGGCACCAAAACTGATCAGATAGTCGAGTTCATTAACAAAAACGCCCGCCACGCGTCATAAAAAACGCCCCCCTTAACTTTCGGCTTGGGGTCTGATCCGCCGGACCCCAGGCCCAGCCCAATACCGTTGAATTAAGGCAACGACGTTAAGATTTCTCGCTTCGCTCGAAATGACAGAGAAGTGGACCAGTTGACAGAGAAGTGGACCACATGACAAAGAAATGGACCACATGACAAAGAAGTGGACCAGTTGGAAGGACCAGGCAAATTTGTCATTCCGAGCTAAGCGAGGAATCTTACCACATCCGAAGATGGCCCGGCCTATCCGGGTCTTCTTTAATGCCTTGCAACTCATGGGTGTTGTCGGCTGCCCTGCTTTCTGATTGAATCCCCGCCCGCACTAACGGAGTCTAAAGAATGCCCAACTTCAACCAGATCATCCAGGCGCGAGAAAGGATCGCCTCCAGGGTCATTCCGACCCCAGTGCGACAGGCCTTCTGCATTAGCCGGTTGCTCGGCGCCAACATCCATTTCAAACTGGAAAATCTGCAACGCACCGGTTCCTTCAAGATTCGCGGGGCGCTAAACAAAATTAGCCGGATCGCCGGAACAATACCGAATTTGGGGGTAGTGGCGGCGTCGGCGGGAAACCATGCCCAGGGGGTCGCCCTGGCCGCCAGAGAATTCGGCTTTCCGGCCACCGTGGTCATGCCGCTGGGAACGCCCATCTCCAAACAAGAGGCTACGGCGGGTTACGGCGCTAAGGTCATCCTGCACGGTACGTCCGTCACCGAGGCCTTAGATCGGGCCAGGGAACTGGCTCAGGAGGGCCGAGTATTCATTCATCCTTTTGATGATGAAGAGATCATCGCCGGCCAGGGGACCATCGGACTGGAGATTCTTCGGCAATTTCCGGATGTCGCGGCGGTGTTTGTCCCGGTGGGCGGCGGCGGTCTCATCGCCGGTATTGCCACGGTCATCAAGGAAAGTGCCCCTCAGGTCAAAGTCATCGGTGTGGAAAGCGAGGCCGCTGCCAAAGGTGCGGCTTCAATTAAGTCCGGCCGGAACATTTCGGCCCTGGTCGCCCAATCCCTGGCCGATGGGATTATGGTCAGGCAATTGGGAGATTTGACCTTTCCGATCATCATGAAGTATGTTGACGACATCGTGGCCGTGTCGGACGACGAGGTGGCTCACGCCATGTTGATGCTCTTAGAAAACCTCCACATGGTCGCTGAAGGCGCCGGAGCAGCCCCACTAGCTGCCATCCTCCGGGGGCACGCCGCTGCCTTCGAGAACAGACCTATCGTCCTCTTGGTCAGCGGTGGGAATGTAGACGTCAATCTTTTGGGCCGAATCATTCAGCGGGGTCTGGTCAGTTCCGGCCGTATATTAAGGCTCAGTCTCAACCTGCGAGATATTCCCGGAGCCATGGCTAAGGTCTTGAACATCATTGCCGCCTCCGATGCCAATGTCCTCCAAATCCAACATGACCGGATGGTCACCGATTTATCCTTATACGAGACGCGGGTCGAACTGGACATTGAAACCAGAGGACCGGGCCACGATAAACTGATCCAACGTCGGCTTAAAGAGGCAGGATACGGCTTTAAGAAGATCAGATGATTACATTTAATTGGATAGACCAAACAGATTGGGCAGGATTTCAATTTCAAACGAATGATAGGGGAGAGAAGCATGAATTTCGATGAACTGAAGCTTTACGTCATGCAGGGTATTCAGATTCTGAAACTGGACCGGAACACCATCAGAGAAACGGCTGAGGATCCACGAGCCTTTACGCTGGCCTTAATCGTCGTGGCTATATCGGGATTAGCTTCGGCTATCGGTCATTTAAAATTACTTGGCCTGATTTTCTATCCGATTTTAGCCGTTGTCTTCTTCCTGATTATGGCCGGGGTCTATCACCTGTTGGCCGGAATAGTGTTTAAAGGCTCCGGCACCTTCAACGCCCTGGTCCAGGTCATGGGCGCCGCCCAAATCCTACAATGGAT
>JADFYC010000141.1 GCA_015233295.1 Deltaproteobacteria bacterium
GGATGAAATTGCAAAACTTATATGTGATATTCGGGACCAGGGCATCTCTGTTTTGCTCGTGGAACATGATATGAATTTAGTCATGGGCATTTCTGATCGGGTGGTGGTGCTGAACTACGGAAGAAAGATAGCCGAAGGGCGCCCCCAGGAGATTCAGAAAGACGAGGCGGTCCTGGCCGCTTCTCTGGGGAGTGTCGACTGATGCTGCGAGTGGAGAAGTTAACGGCCTCCTACGGGGCCATCCAGGCCCTTAAAAGCGTCTTCCTGGAGGGGAATCAAGGAGAGATCGTCTGCTTGATCGGGGCCAATGGGGCGGGGAAGACCACTCTGCTTAACTGCCTGTCCGGTGTCCACGCCCAACGGCAGGGGCAGCTAGTCTATCGCGGGCAGGACATCTCTGGGACTAATGCCCAGCAACGGGTCAAGATGGGGATTGTCCAGGTCCCGGAAAATCGTCAGCTTTTCGGACCAATGACGGTGGAAGAAAACCTGGAGATGGGCGCCTATCTCCGGGGGAAAACCGGCCGCATCGAGTTAGCCGCCGAGATGGATGGTATTTTTAAGCGATTCCCGATCCTTAAAGACAGACGAAAACAGCGGGCCGGGACCCTATCCGGTGGAGAACAGCAGATGGTGGCTATTGGCCGCGGCCTGATGGCCAACCCCAGTTTGCTCCTACTCGATGAACCCTCGCTGGGTCTGGCCCCGTTGGTGGTTAAGGAAATATTTCGAATTATTCGTGGATTAAGAGAAGAAGGCCGGACTATCTTGTTGGTCGAGCAAAACGCTTTGGGGGCGTTAACTATTTCTGATCGAGCCTATGTCTTGGAAACCGGCCGGGTGTCCTTGTCCGGTCCGGCCTGCGACTTGATGCAAAATGACCAGATCCGCCGGTCTTTTCTGGGCCAGACCGTGCCGGAAGAAGAGGGTCCCCGGCCCGTCTTGTGCTCTTGATTGAAAATAGTCGAACGACACAAAACCTTTGCCTTTTTTTTGTATCCGCGGTAAGTTTCCGATCTAATCAAAGGGTGGCATTCACGTCTTTCCGTCTGATTATCCAACGCCTGTCAAAAGAAGGAGGAACTTAATGAATCAATACAAGTTTTCAGTTGCATTGGTGGTAGCTGTAATGATTTCTCTGATGATCGCGGGCTGTGAGGCATCCAAACAAGCCCGGGGGGTGGATGAGAAGGTGACTTTGGTCGACCCCGGTCTCCTTCAGGAAGGGAAGAGCGGCCAGGCGCTGCTCCGCTATGTTAACCCAGAGATTGATATTAAACGTTATAGCAAGGTCATGATCGATCCGGTGATAATTTCACAGCCGGAAGGCGCGTCAGAAGCCGACATCGCGGATTTGCAGAAATTGGTCTCCAATGGCCATATTCTCATGCGCCGGGAATTATCTAAAGATTACGCGATAGTTGACCGCCCCGGGCCTGGGACGATGAGAATTCAGACGGGCCTTTTAAATGCCCAAAAATCTAAGCCGGTAAGAGTTATTACTAGTGTCACCCCGATTGGAGCCGGGCTTTCCCTGGTCAAGAATTTTACCACCGGAAAACCCACAGGTGTGGGAGAGATCACCGGTGAGATAAAGATAACCGACGCCGTTACGGGCGCGATTATAGCCGAGGCGGTGGACAAGCGGGTCGGCGGAAAAAATCCAAATGAAGTTTTTAACACCTGGGCCGACGCAAATCATGCGATAGAATACTGGGCCAAAAAATTGCGGTTCGTCTTATGCACCGAGCGGAAGGGTGTAAACTGTACCCCCCCAGGAAATTATTAATGCCGGCTGGCCCCGCGTGAAAGCGCAATTTACGAGCATATTACCGCGCTAATTCCAAGCCTAACTTTACCCTTATTTTTGTCCCTTGGTTGCTTTGAAGGTGACGACGGGACACCAAGGAGGACACGATGACAAGAAAGATCGTCGCGCTGCTGGTTGGACTTATGGTTGCAACTGTTTCTCAGGCGTTGGCTGCCGATCCGATCAAGATCGGGGCTTTTTTCTCTCTGTCGGGCCCGGCCGCGGCCATCGGCACCCCGACCAAGTTGGTCACCATGATGGCCGTGGAGAAGATAAACAAAGAGGGCGGAATCAATGGCCGGCCCATTGAGCTGATCCAGGGCGATGCCGAATCGGAACCGACCAAAGCCGTCATGGTGGCCAAGAAGTTCATTAATGTGGATAAGGTGGCGGCGATTATCGGCCCGGACCTGACGGATCTGGGCATGGCTGTTAAGAAGATGGTTGAAGACGCTCACATTCCTACCGTCATGACGGTGGGCGGGGATCCGGTCATCATGAGCGGCGGTCCCTTGGGCACGTGCCGTTGGGTCTTTAAGTCGCCCCAGCGGAGTTCCACTGCGGTAGAGAAATTATACCAGTATCTGCAGAAGAACAACCTGAAAAAAGTGGCCCTGATCATATCTTCCACCACCTTCGGCAAGGACGGGAAAAGCTGGCTGGAAAAACTTGCGCCAAAGTACGGGATAACCATTACCGCCGACGAGTCTTTCGGACCCAAAGACCTGGATATGACCGCGCAACTGAGCAAGATCGCCGCGGGCAAACCCGATGCCATCGTCTGTTGGACCACCGGGCCGGCCGGGGCGATTGTTTCCCGAAACACCAAGCAGTTAAACATCAAAATTCCGCTGTTCCAGTGCCATGGTCTGCCTGACCCCAAATACATTGAATTGGCCGGGCCGGCCTCGGAAGGAAACATGATGCCCGCAACCAAGCTGATGGCCTGGGACCAGCTTGTCGATACCGACCCACAGAAAAAGGTGATCCAGGAGTTCGTTCACTTATATAATGACGTTTACCACTATAACAAACAATTCCCGATTAACACCCATTCCGGGTATGCCTGGGATGCCATTCATATTGTGGCCGACGCCATCAAGAAAGCCGGGACCGATCCGGCAAAACTGCGCGACGCCATTGAACAAACCAAAGGCTATGTGGGCGTCAGCGGGATCTACAGTATCACGCCCGAGGATCACAATGGTCTGGGGACGGATTCGATGATTATGGTCCGGATTGAACAGGGTAAGTGGAAGCTCGTTCCCTAGCCTTCTTTCCTGTCCGGTTAAGAAATTATCCGCAGATTTTGCAGATGAACGCAGATGGAAGAGAGTCACATATCCATTTTGGCCCGAATCTGCGCAAGTCGGCTCAATCTGCGGATTTAATTTGTGTCTCGTACCCAGAGTGAACCACCTTTTTTCCTGGAACGACGAGTATGTTATGCCTAAGAGTGAAATAAAAACAGCCAATTTGTTATTGCAGATCATTAAAGAGGCCAAGAGCGATTTCTCTTTTGTCCGGGAAGCCATCAGTAACGCCTTCGATGCTCGGGCCAGCCGATGCCATGTCTATTTAACCAGAAACACAGCCACGTTAGCCGAACGATTGGATGTCTTGGTGCAGGACAACGGCGTCGGAATGAGCAGGTGGGAAGAGGTCCAGCCCAGCATCTTCAATTTTTTTAATGTGGCCGACTCGGCCAAGGCCGAGGATTACAACATCGGCGAAAAAGGGATTGGGACTAAATTGTATTTCAACTCCTCCCGATTGGAGGTCTTAACCAAGCGGCCGGGTGAGGAAGCCCACTACTGGTTGATGGATGATCCCATCGGGAAGATCAATGGCGGCGATATGCCGGAGTTTAATCTGGCTCCCTGTCCTCCCGACATTGAGTTGATGGACCCGGCCCAGGGCACGACCGTCAAGATCACCGGCCTAAACGTGCAGTCTGTGGATCATTTTTTGTATACCGATCGGCGGGCCATGGGTCTTAAGGATTACGTCAACTTTTTCACGGTGGCTGGAAATGTCCGAAAACACGTGGAAGGCTTATCCGAGCAAAGCATCCGGGTCAATGTTTATCAATGGGATCAGGGGGAAGAACGCCCCACCAAACCCAGCTTCGCCATATCTGAGCACATCTTCCCCAAATCCAACATCGACACCAAAAGCGGGGCGTGCCTCCCGGACCCGAACGATATGGTCTATCATTTCGGCCCGATTGTGATGAAGCTGTATCGGTATCGGCCGGATGGGTCAAAGGAGATGGTTGATATCCCCATCACCATTCTGGGCATCATTGCCGGTAAGCGGGGCCATCAGGTGGAAAGCGGCGGAGAATGGTATCAGGGATTATTCCTGGCCAAGGACGGTTTCATCATCCGCCGGTACAATGACGTGATTGGCGATGATTCCTGGCATCACTTCCGAATTATCGTCAATTGTCAAGCGTTGGAGTTGAGCATAGGCCGCGACGATTTCCGCAATACGTCCAGTGAAGTTTTCCAGGCCATCGACACGACTTTAAGAGATTTCTTCGAGGGCATCAAAGAATGGCGGCTCCCGGCTTACGGTTACATCTCCATCGCTAAGCTGTTCACTATGTTGCGGGGAGAAGACGGGGATAAGGCGGCCTGAATCCGGACCAGGCCCGCACCCAGGAGCGATTTACGCCCCCAGGCCGGGCTGCTGGGAAAACTCTGACCGCTCTTATTCCCGGCCGAAAATATCCTGGTAAGTCTTGCGCATATCCCGCTTAAGCAACTTACCCGTGGGGGTTTTAGGCAAGGCCGACACCACGATCACCCGCTTCGGGACTTTGAACCCGGCCAGATGCCGGCGGCAATGGGTGATGATTTCCTCTTCGGTGATCTCCGCACCTTGCTTGGGCACGATGACCGCAGTCACGGCCTCGACCCACTTGGGATGATGGACGCCCACCACCGCCACCTCCTGAACGTGAGGATGCAGGTAAATGGCCTCCTCGACCTCGCGGGAAGGGACATTTTCACCCCCGGTTTTAATCATGTCTTTCTTGCGGTCCACTACGGTGATGTACCGCTCCTCGTCCAAAACACCCAGGTCGCCGGAATGGAACCACCCGCCGACCATGGCCGCTTCCGTTTTTTCCGGGTCTTTAAAATACAGCGTCATAGCGTGAGGGCCTCGGCCGCAAATTTCCCCTGGGACCACGGTGGCCGTTATCTCCTGATTTTGGTCGTCTTCCAGCCTGGATTCCATGTGTAACCCGGCCCGGCCGGCTGAACCCAGCTTGCGCAGGGCATCCTCTGCCTTGAGGATAGTGTGTAACGGGGCCAACTCCGTCTGGCCGTAGCAGTTGTAAATCCTGGCCTTGGGCAGGCGTTGGATCAGCTCCTTGAGTATCTCCACCGGCATGATCGAGGCGCCATAATAGCATTTGTACAAACTGGACAGGTCGTGCCGGTCAAAGTCCGGATGGCGCAGGAGGCCGATCCAGACGGTGGGCGGGGCAAAGAACATGGTCGCCCGATATTTGGCGATGTTGGCCAGGATACCGCCTAACTCCGGTCCCATCAAAATGTTGGTCCCGCCGATCCAGAACACCGGATTCATGACCACGTCCCGGGCCGCGCAGTGGTAAATGGGCAAGGCGTTGATGTTGATGTCCCCGGCCTCGTACCCACCGTCAATGATGTTGCCTACGTACTGGGCGATCAGGGCCTGGTTGTTGATGATTACGCCCTTGGGTCTGGATTCGGTCCCGGAGGTATAGGTCATCTGGACCGGGTCCTCGATGCGCAGGACTACGTCCGGCTCCTCCAGGGAAGGGCCCTGGCGCCAGTCGTCGAAATCCTGAAAGCCTTCCGGCGCAGGCCGGCCGGCCCCCTGGCTGGACCAGAGCAGGGTCTTGACCGTGGGCATCTGGTCCAGCACGTCCGCCACCAGTTCGTACAGCGAGTCCTCCACGATGAAAACTTTGGCTTCGGAGTGATTGATGCAGTAGGCGATATCCGGCCCGCGCAGGAGATAGTTCACGGCCAGATAAACCCCGCCCATCTTGGCCGCGCCCATCCAGGTCAGGACATGGTGCTGGGTGTTGTGAGCCAGGATGGCCACCCGGTCATATTTTTTGACCCCGGACTCGATCAGGGCATTGGCCACCTGATTGCACTCGTCCTCCAGTTCGGAGTAGGTCCGGGTCATATCGCCGAAGACCAGGGCGGTTTTATCCGGGAAATGATACCGGGTCCGTCGGAGCATATCCGCCACCACCCACCGGTTGACCCGGTTGTACCTGGTCATGAGGTAGTCGATGGATTCCCGGTTCAGAGTATTGAACTTGGCTTTATCGTGATCAGTCAACGGGGCTTGCTGGTAGGGCATGCTTCGTCCTTTCTGGCAAAGGTTCTTAAGCGGCTTAATATTTAGAATGACCTAATCGGATAACATACATTTTTTCGGGGCATATTAACGTATCCAGACTCAACCTGTCAATTTAATAGTCTAAAAAAAGACCGTGGCCCAGGCGGGTCGGGTTGACGGAAGTTGGGGGTCATGGACGGACAGGCCGTTTAAAGAAAGCATAACGGAGGAGGGGTGAACAAGCATATCATCTCTGTATTGAATTCAATAAATTATCCAAAACTATGGTGGTTTTCCAGCTAAGAAAGCACCAATGAATTCGATTGACAAAAGCGATCGCTACATGATATTCTGTTCAATGTCAATAAGTTAAGATTCCATAATAGCTGTTCGCATTACCCATGGTCAGAGAAGCGTCACCGGGGCAAATGGTGCCAAACGCGTGCTGCTCTTAAGGCAATGCTATCGACCCACATATTGTAAAAAGATGGAGCGACGATCGAGTTGGCAAGTTGGCATCACCTGAGGTGGCACCTAATTTAAGAAATGATTGTTTTGGCCTAGTTAGATAAGTTGAGTTATTGGCACATTTTTTGCCATGCTTTTAGAGATAGACTGATCAACCTCAAATCACATTCTCAAATACGGAGAGGAAAATAATGAAAAAATGTATCGTACTATGCGTATTCTTGTTCGTTTCCGGCTTGTTCCTGTCTGTTTGCCAGGCACAACTCGGACGGGTTGCGTCCGCGACACGAATTATCCCGGCGTCTACTATAACTACATCATTGAACAAGTGGGATCAGGAGCGACGGCATATGCTACGATCCGGGGCACGGTCACAAGTTCTGATTCTACCTCCGGCGCCTTTCCCGGCATTATGAACGGATACATTATGAACGGGTACATTGCATCAAAAACCAGTGACATTTATTTTGACGTTGTTTACGGAAACAACAAAGGATCTCGTTTTTACGTTATCGACAACACCTGGGCGGGAATTTCTTGGGCTGTGGACGCGACCGGTGCAATTTCTGCGCCCCCCCAACCCATTACAATCGGAGGTTGTCGGAGCAATTGTAGTGTAAGGGAGCGATGGTGTGATAATCATAACGGAACAATAACCGATACGACCACAGGATTGGTCTGGCTGAAAGATGCAGGCTGGGGCGGTCAGCATAATTGGTTCGACGCCGGTACGCTAGCAACTCAAGTCAAGAATGGAACCCCAGCCTCGCTGACCGACGGCTCACAAGCAGGTCAATGGCGTCTGCCAACAATAGATGAGCTAAAAGCCCTTACGACCGGGACAGAGGCTATTCGCTCTTCCAGCATGTATTTATTTACCAGCGTCAAGTCGTGGTACTACTGGTCGAGTACTACGAACGCCACCAATACGAGCTACGCGTGGATCGTCTATATGGTCGACGGCAGCAGCGTCGACGACGCCAATAAGCCGGCTCTAGCTACGTGTGGGCTGTTCGTGGGGGACAATAGATGCTTTGATGCTTTGGTTATTTGATTATTTGCAGCGGCGAGATGTACCCGGCCGGGTCTGTTCGGCTTGATTGGGGTTACCCCAAATTTGGAGGAAATCACCATGATTAAAAACGCAGGAAGAGGATCGCGCTATCTATCGGCTATTCTCATGATGGCTTGTCTCTTTTGTTGTGCGAGCTTCACGGTCTATGCCGGTGAGCTTCCTGCCTCGCACCCGTCTTGCATCACTTGCAAAGGACAACTCAGCCCTCTGGGACGATGGTGCGACAACGGCAACGGCACGGTTACCGACATGACCACCGGTCTGGTCTGGCTGAAAGACGCCGGTTGGGGTGGCCAGTATCCTTTATGGATCGATAAGGCGGATGGCGTAGACGCCATTTCTCGCGTAGCTCAGGTCAAGGACGGAAATCCGGCTACATTGTCCGACGGCTCTCTCGAAGGTGATTGGACTATGCCTACATTAAAACAGTTGAATATTATAGCGACAGGAACTGAGGCCATCAGTTATTTCGACAGGTATTTTTTTACCCACGTCTTGGGGGCATATTGGTCCGTTACTACCTATACCGACATCCCTAACAGCTACGCCTGGTGGGTCAGTCTGGTCGATGGGGGCCATGGGTATACCCTTGCAACCAATTCCAAGAGCGTTTGGCCGGTTAGGGATGGGCGATAGGCGCGTTGATCATTTCCGGCTTTGGCTTTGGAGGTATGGAGATGTCCCTCCTTTGGTCGCGCATGCGGCGGATGCAGGTGATTGGGCTTCGGTATGATTCTTGCCGAAGTGTGTTTTCATAAAAAAGCAAAACAAATTGGAGAGATCACTATGGACAGAGTTCAACGGAGAGTATCAGGCTATTTCGCGGCCTGTTTTGTCATGATATGTTTATTGGGTTTTTCCGACGTCATGCCTTATGCGGATGAGCTTCCGGCGTCGCGCCCGTCATGCATCACCTGTAAGGGGTCGCTTAGCCCTCAAGGCCGGTGGTGCAATAACCACAACGGTACGGTCACCGACATGAGCAACGGCTTGATCTGGTTATCCGATGCCGCCTGGGGTGGTATGTACCCTCTATGGTCAGAAGAACTTAAAGACACTGCATTTGATCGCGTTTCTCAGGTCAAGAATGGAAATCCAGTTTCATT
>JADFYC010000142.1 GCA_015233295.1 Deltaproteobacteria bacterium
CTTAACTATGGATAAGGCGATACTGTTAATTTAGATACACCTTTTGTTGTAATTGTTACCGTAATAACTAAGAGTGGGGACCACTATATCAATTTTATATCTCGCAGATTAGTTTTGCAAGAAGCTAACTTGATTGGATTATAGGTCGAACCAAAGATTCTACAGGATTCAGTGCCCCACGAGACATAATAAACCTGATAAATGGTGCAATCGCTGCACAAATTAAGTCGATGGAGATCGGCCAAGATGAGCCAGAAAGTACAACTCTGCTGAATCGCAACGCACTGAAGACTGGTCTGAGCGTCGCATCCAGAGAGAAAACTGAAAAATACTTATTTGCTGAGTTTCCCAGTCTTAGACCGTACATAGAATCCATTCGCCGTGGTAAATCTAGCTATCCATTGAGTGCTCTTGCAAATATCTGGAACTGTGAAACGACCCAAGCTGAAGTAATCGCAGATCAAATTTCGGAGGCCGGATTATGGTCAAAAGTGAAAAAGGACCCACCTGAATACTGGATACATTTCATATTTAGAGATGGGTTGAGCATAGTGCAGGGAACTGCTTCATAGTGTAAATTCGATTTGGGTGATAATGTAGATCGACAACTATCTGGCCCAACAATAAAATATAGCTGACACACAACCACGCAGACACATCATGAAATAGATACAGAAGTCTGTGGGTGGTTGCTCGCCGCTTACCTCGTTGTTCGCAAGAAAGAAAGGAGAAACTTTGGCCTTAACCGCGCTGGCAACGCTAATAGGCACTCTATCTAAACGGGCTGAGTACAGACCAGAATGGTTTAGCAAGAATGCGCCTTTTCTGCTGGTTGCGGTTTGACAGCGAGTCAGGGCGGGAGTTGAATGGGCATGTGATGGAAACAAGAGCAGAAGTCGTAATCAACTGATCGGCGTAACCGTCTGTGCCCCTGCGCGGCCCCCCTTGCACACGGAAACCTTATCCAACAACAAAGCCAAGGAGCCTATTCAAAATGAAAACATGTAAGATTCTGATAGTCTTTCTTGCCTTCGCTATGCTGGGCGGATGCGCATCTATCAAAGTATACCGCCCCCCATTTGAAGGAAAGGACCAGGAAGAGGGAATAAAGGTTTATTCACCAAAGCCTTATATGCTTGTGGCTCGCGCCGGAGAGGACGGCAAGGTGATAAGCGTCAATCCGGTCATGCTCCCAGATTTGTCCGATCCGCAATTCATACGAGAGACAGTCGGTATTGGGCATGCAAACCTCACTCTATCTGTCGAAGGAGGTATACTCAAGTCATTTGGCGGGGACGTCGATACAAAGGTCCCCGAAACAATTAAAGAGATTGGCGCTCTTGCCACGGGGTATGGAACTCTGGTTAAGACTCTCAGTGAGGCCGGAAAGATAGATGAGGAAGCAGCGAAGCTCCGAAAGGAATCCATCGACACTGCAAAGATCAATGCGGCAATCAAAATAATCAATAGTGCGAGCAACTCAATCAAGGCGATTGTTGATGACGCACTGACACAGAACTACAGGCTTACCGAAACCCAGACCGGTGTTCTGAATAAAATCAGTGAAAACATAAAAGAAATAGGAAAAAGTATCAAATCATTGTTCGATAATCCCGACATAGACGTGAACCAGTTCATGCTGGACGAGTATGCGAAGTCGTTGAGGGAAGAGGCAAAGAAGTATGGTGAGGAGAAAGATAGCCTACCGCCTGAAGCCACTGATAAACATCCTGTCAGAAAAATCCTCAACGACATCGGTACAGCAGCTACCATGATAGCCAGTAAACCGGCAGCAGCTCCAGTCTTTGAACTCTACGAAGTCGACAATAGCAAGAAAGGGAAAGGAACGACGTTAAAGAAGATCGAAATCCCAGTCAAATGAAGGAGGACTAAATGTATGCAGCAGTCTCTGGGGCGGTAGCCCCCATTACTAGCCTTCCAAACGTTGTCGGGTACGGCTGGGGTGTGAAGATAAAGGAGAACCAGATCACGTCGAGTGACTGCCTTACCGTTTTTGTCAGCAGGAAGCACGAAAACGTTATCCAAAAGGATCGTATCCCACCAAATATCCAAGTTGGGGAAAGTCGATGGTCAACTGATGTCGTCGAGCTAGGAAGATTAAGATTGGAGGCATCAGCGCTGCATGTCCGTTGCGGTAATCAGGGGGGTATCGCCGGAATTTATGCATCAAAGGACGGCGAACATTATGTTGTCTCTTGCTCCCATGTAATAACAGGTGACGACTCCGTTCTCTCGCAGGACGATGACGTGTATTACTACGATTTGGACTGGCAACGACTCGGCCCTGCAATCTCAGCGTACGAGGACAGGGGTGCGGGGACGGCCTCAGAATGGGGTGCGTTTGACGCTGGCCTAGCGCGCATAGACGACGATAAGTTACGCCATTCCGTCATGTCGTTGCCGCTAGGCAATGTCTTTGATCACCAACAGGACGTCGAATTTTTAAAGGAGAACATACTGAGCAAGCCAGTGTATGCCATCCGTGGCAACGGAAACCGCATCGAGGCTCAGGTGTTCGCAATCCTGACCAACGACACTGCCCGAGACGTGGAGAGGTACGACCTGCTCATCCGCCATCCTGATGGAGACGGCTTGACTCGACCCGGCGATTCCGGCATCGTGTGGAGGCTTTCCGACGGCATGCCTCTGGGAATCCATTTCGGGGGTTGCAAACAAGACTCTCTAGGTGTGAGCACCATAGCCGCCGCATTCTTTGTGAACCGCGTAGCGCTACGTTTCACGGCGAACCTTATCGACCCGGTCACGCGATGACGGGGATATGTTCTTAATTCGTTTCGATGACGATCAAATTGTGAACAATCGCCTACATCAGACGGCGGGGAGCCGCTCACTCCGGCTCTATCTCATTGGCCGCCGCTGGTGAGGCGAACCATTAGGCTTCATATTAACTCCGAGATAAAGAGCCTCTTGGCTGTGAACGTACCTACCGGCGGTAGCAGTCGGGCAAAAATCAAAATAGGTCAATCTATCCGGTCCCAGGTGTGGTCAAATGACGTGGCCCTTGACACCCACCCACACCTCAACATAATTGCCATGACCATGACGCTGCAATATCTATACGCCCCCTCCCCCCGTATGAATCCCCTCCGGGAAAAATCCATGTCCCGCCGGGAGAAATCACCAAAGAAATGAATCCCTCGCCCTATTTACAGAGCGACTGAATGTTCATATCATGCTTAGAATTTGAGCCGCGTTTGGTCCGGGGCATCCCACCCTGACTGGTCTCCCGTGGCTCGATACGGAGGCTACGACAATTCTCAGCCCGCCCCGCCTAAGCACAGGCGCGGCGATTGTGGGCATGTGCATCCCGACGGCAATCATGAACATCTGGTCATCATGGGTTCGGACGGGCGCTTCTGGTCGGCCGGCTGCCCCTGCGCCTTGTAGGAGGAGAAGATATGATCCAAATCATCAAGAAAGAAGATCGTCACTTCAGCAACTTCGGATGGCTGAAGACCTATTGGCTGTTTTCGTTTGCCAATTATTTCGATCCGCACAACATCCAGTTCGGGGCGTTGCGGGTCTTCAATGATGATGTCGTGGCCCCCGGAACCGGCTTCCCCACTCATCCCCACCAGGAAATGGAGATCGTGACGATCGTCCTCCAGGGCGAGATGACTCATGAGGACAGCATGGGCAACAAGGCGGTCATCCAGGCCAACGATGTTCAACGCATGTCGGCCGGCACCGGGCTGACTCATTCCGAATTCAATCTGGCCGATAACCCGGTGCATTTCTATCAAATCTGGATATTTCCGGATAAGTCCGGGCTGGCGCCGACCTATGACCAAAAAACATATGCGCCAGTGTTATGGATGAACACACTCTTCCCGGTGGCTTCCGGTCAGGGCATCCCGGACACCGTGACGTTTCACACCGACGCCACCATTTACCGGGCCGACCTGGATCAGGACCAGGAGCTGTCTTTCGCGGCCACCCGAGGGCGGCGAATTTTCGTCTACCTGATCAAGGGGATGTTAGCCATCAATGGTCGGCAGGTTGATGAAGGCGGGCAGGCTCGGATCGATACTGAGGAACCCCTGAGCATTGAAGCCTACAAAGATTCTGATTTCATCCTCATTGACGTTCCGTCGTGCAAGGGGTGGGGCTACAGTGAAGAAACACTTCGAGGAATGCGGAGATAACACCAGGTGCCGCACCGGGCGGTAAAACACATCCCGGAGTCCTGGAGATAAAAAAACGCAGAGGTTTTCAGGAAATGATTATGAAAACCTCTGCGTCGTGTTTTTGCTCTTAGGCGGTTGGTTTTTCTTTTTTCGGTGGTCAGTTTCACGGGTTGGGTGTAGGTGCCAGTTGGTGCTTCTTGCCTAAGACGATGAGCATGACTACGCCGAGTACGATGCTGACGATGCTGATCGCCTGGGTGGTGGAGATGACGCCGAAGACTTCGGGGCCGCGGAAGTCAGCCCGGCAGAATTCATCGAAGAAACGACCTATCCCCGACAAGACCACATAGGTCCAGACCAACTGGCCGTCAAACTTTTTGTGCTTCCGCATGAGCATCAGAATGAGGAAAATTACCAAACCGATTGCCGAAGAATACAACTGCGTGGGATGGATAGGCACGCCCAGGGGTGAGGCCAGGGTCTCGGGATTGGTGAAGGTCACGGCCCAGGGGACGTCTGTGGGGCTCCCGTAGCAGCATCCCGCCGAGAAACAGCCTAGTCGGCCAATGGCCTGGCCCAGCGGCAAGGACGGAGCAAAGATATCGCAGGTCAGCCACATATTCAGCCCATGCCGCCGCATGTACCACAGACCCACGATCAGGGCGCCAATCAACCCCCCGTAGAAAACCAGCCCGCCTTCCCAAATCATAAAAACATTTAGAGGCTTTTTGATATAGTAATCAAATTTAAGCAGGACATAGAGTAAGCGGGAGCCGACAATGGCCGAGATGACGATATACAGCGACAGGTCCATGACTTTAGTCGGGTCCTGCCCTAACCGCCGGGCTTCCCGCATGGCCAAGCCTACTCCGGCCAGAAAGGCGGTAGCCACCAGGACACCATAGGTGTGAATGGCCAGAGGACCTAGCCGGACAATGGTCGGGAACATAATTAAATCCTCCTGATTACCTGATAGGCCAAGAGGATTGACCCGACGGTAATAGCTGAGTCTGCGACATTAAATACCGGCCAGTGATAGGTTTTGACGTAGACGTCTAAAAAATCGATGACTTCTCCCCATCTGACCCGATCGACCAGATTATTGCCCACCGCCCCGCCCAGGATCAGTCCCAAGGCGATAACCATCCACCGGCCGTCCTCTTTGATTTGACTAACCAGGTAGCCGATGACCACCACGGCCAAGACCCCGACGGCGATAAATAAATAGCGGGTCAATGATGGCGAAAAATTATTCAGGACGCCGAAGGCCGCCCCCTTGTTCCGGACGTAGCAAATATTGAAGAAGCCCGGAATCACCTCCAGGCTCTGGTGCAAGGCCAACTTCCGAAGAATGATCGCCTTGGTCACCTGATCCAGGATCAGGACAGGCACGGCGACGTATATCAGGATTAAGTATTTCTTTAAAGATTCAGTCAATTGGTTTTCCTCTGATCAGTCACCAGACTTAAGACTTGTTTAAGGACGGCTACACCAGCTCGATCCGCCTTTCGCGACAGACATCCACAAAATCCTTGACGTTGAAGGTGAGCAGGTGGGTTATCCCTAAACTCTTGTCTTCCAGCATTAGCCTGATCAACATATCAATCATGCTGATACCTCGACAGGTGTTGGAATCCGTCACCGTGTCATCATAGGCGCGTTGCCTGTAAAGGGTATCGCAAACATGGGATACATGGAGAGTGCCTAGGAGCAGCCGAAAGTGTACCCCCCATGGCCTGTTCTTGACAAACCTTGTTCGCAACGTTTCGTAGAGGATCGGCCAGGGCGATTACATTTGATTATGGTCAAAACGCTCTCCAGGTCGACTGCCTGGCTATGCCACCGATCTTTGGTGTCATAAAGGGCGATCCAGAAACTTGTGTCGACCATGACCCTGAAAGGAAAGCTAATCGCTGTCATCTTCATCTGTACCTTGCGGGCCGTACCCTTTCCAGGGGTCTCCTTTGCGTTTGCCAAAGATAAATTTACCCACAACCTTACCCTCAGGGTTTTGATATGTCACATAGATTCGGTCATTTTTTTCAAGAGTCACATGCTCTTCCAGGTCTTTTTTTAAGTCCTCAATGAGATTAGCGGTATCAGGATATTTAAGGACGGCCAGGCCGGTTCCACACTCTCTGGCGTCATGTGAGTCCAGCCAGGCGTAAAGCCCTTCTACGTCACCTCGAATGGTAATATCGAAAGAGAGCCATATCGTCTTACTCATATTCCTTCCTCGACCTGATCAACTGATCCGCCATTGTGATCAGCTAGTTAAGGCCTCATGACACCGAGGGCAAATTTCGGGATGGTCCGGATATGTGCCGACTTGTTCGTCCTTGACCCAGCAGCGGGCGCACTTCGGACCGGAGGCCTGGGTCACCTGAACACCGAAATCGGTGAGCAGGTCACTTTTGTAGGCGCCTTCCGGGGTCGGTTCGGCCGTGAGTCGGGCACTAGAGACGATGAATAGATCCCGCATCTTGGCCGCGAATGGTTGCAACGCCTCGAACAGCGCTCCGCCGGCAAAGAGCGTCACCGCGGCGTCCAGGGAGTGGCCGATGTCTTTATTTTTCCGGGCGATTTCCAAAGCCTTGGTCACTTCGCTCCGGACACTCAAGAAAGTGGTCCAGCGCTCAGCCAGTTCGGCATTCTTCAGGGCCGGGTCAACACTGGGGAATCCGGCCAGATGGACGCTCTTTTCCCGATTGGGATCTGCCGGCAGATATCTCCAGATCTCCTCGGAGGTGAAGGATAACACCGGAGCCATCAGCCGGGTCAAGGCATCCAGCACCCGGTACATCACCGTTTGTCCTGAGCGTCTGGGCCTGGCCGTCCGGTTGAAGGTGTACATCCGATCTTTCAGCACGTCGAGGTAAAAGGCGCTCATATCGGTGACGCAAAAATTATAGATGGAGTGGAAAACCAGATGAAATTCAAACTCCTGGTATGCCTTGATGATCTTTTCAGTCAACCGCTGCAGGCGATCCAGAGCCCAGAGGTCGATCTCTTCCATATCGGCCGGGGCTACGGCATCCGTGGCGGCATTGAAATCACTCAGGTTGCCCAGCAGAAAGCGGGCGGTATTGCGGATGCGGCGATAAGAGTCGGTCAACCGGGACAGAATCTCTCCAGACAACCGAATATCCTCCCGGTAGTCTTCGGCCACCACCCACAATCTCAGGATCTCAGCCCCATTCTTTTTGATGATGTCATCAGGGGAGATAACGTTTCCCCGAGATTTTGACATCTTGTGGCCTTTGCCATCGACCACGAATCCGTGGGTCAGGACGTGCTTATATGGAGCCACACCTCTGGTCCCTACCGAGGCCAGGAGGGAAGAGTGGAACCAACCGCGGTGCTGGTCGCTGCCTTCCAAATACAGGTCGGCCGGGAATCTCAGGTCCGCCCTGGCTTCCACACACGCGGCAAAGCTGACCCCGGAATCAAACCAGACATCCAGGATGTCCGTCTCTTTCTCCAGGTGGGATGACCCGCACTGCCCACAGACGGTGCCCGGAGGCAATAACTCAGCCGGCGTCTTAGAATACCAGATGTCAGCGCTCTCCTTCTCGACCATCGCCGCGATATGGTCTATTGTCTCCTGGGTAATCAAATATGCGCCGCAATCCTGGCACCAGAAGACAATGATGGGAATGCCCCAGGCTCGTTGCCGGGAGATACACCAGTCCGGCCGGTTCTCGATCATACTGTAAATTCGGTCGCGGCCCCAGGCCGGGGTCCAGGTCACTTTGTTGATCTCTGCCAGAGCCTTTTGACGCAGGCCGGTCTTATCCATGGATATGAACCATTGCTCGGTGGCCCGGAAGATGACCGGATTCTTGCAACGCCAACAATGGGGGTAGGAATGGTCGATGGATTTCTCGGCCAGCAGGGCGCCCACCTCGGCCAGCTTCTGGATGACCGTTTTATTGGCCGCGAACACGAACTGACCGGCGAAAAATTCCACTTCGGGAGTGAAGCAACCCTGGTCATTGACCGGAGAGTAGACCTCCAGGCCGTAATGTAACCCGGTTTCGTAGTCTTCCCGGCCGTGCCCGGGGGCGGTATGAACACAACCGGTACCGGCTTCCAAAGTCACGTAAGGGGCCAGGACCAGCAATGACTCCCGGTCGTACAGGGGATGCCGGGCTTTTCGGCCCTCCATGGCCCGGGGATCAACCGTGGCCAGTACCTGGTAGTCGGTCCGGCCCAAAATGGCCATGAACTGCTCCAGTAACCCCTGGGCCAGGATAAAGATGTCGTCTTTGACCCGGACCGCCACATACTCCAGGTCGGGGTGCAGGGCCACGGCCAGGTTGGCCGGAATCGTCCAGGGTGTGGTCGTCCAGATGACCACGAAAACCCGGCTGTTGGCGTCGACGCCCGGGATTAGGTCGGAGACATCGGAGATCATGGGAAATTTGACGTAGATGGAGGGTGAAGTATGGTTATCGTACTCCACTTCCGCCTCAGCCAGGGCTGTCTGGCAGGAGGAACACCAGTAGATCGGCTTCTTGCTTTGAACGACGCTGCCGGACAGGGCGAATTTGCCGACCTGTTTCAATATTCCTACTTATTTATCCACAAAATTACAATTATCTTAACTAGATAATACA
>JADFYC010000143.1:0-8254 GCA_015233295.1 Deltaproteobacteria bacterium
AGAGTACTTGAGTTCTGATGAGATTAACAAATTGATTTTTGCTGCCCAACAGCTTGGTCGCCATAGACACAGAGACTCTACCATGATCCTGATGGCCTATCGCCATGGATTACGGGTTTCTGAACTCGTCAATCTACGTTGGACTCAAATTGACCTGAAACAGGGGGTTCTTCACGTTGCCAGACGAAAAAACGGAATGGACTCCACTCATCCACTTTACGGAATCGAAATCCGAGCGCTCCGTAAGATCCAAAGAGACTATCCGGTTACCCAGTTTGTCTTTGTCTCCGAGCGGAAAGCTCCTTTGACGGATTCTACGTTCCGGAAAATGGTAGCAAGGGCGGGGAATCATGCGGAGATTGGAATACCTGTCCATCCTCATATGCTCAGGCATTCCACAGGATTTAAATTGGCTAATGACGGAAGGGACACCAGGAGTATACAGCACTATCTGGGGCATAAAAACATTCAGCATACGGTCAGGTACACTGAGTTATCGGCAAATAGATTTAACAGCTTTTGGACGGATTAGTCTTACTATACCTTTTCGCGGCGTTGTGCAAAAAACCCCTGGCTGTGCCCGGTGGAGTCGGTGCTCTATCGCCTCCTCGGCGTGCATCCTGACAAAGAAATGACGCCAAAGGTGTATCTGGTCAGCTTTCTTGCGATTGGCGCTTTGGGCACACTTTTCCTGTTCCTGCTGCTATGGCTCCAGTCATACTTGCCCGGTGGTCCCGGCGTTCGTTACCTGACCACGCCGATGTCGGCCGACCTGGCCGCGAACACGGCCCTCAGCTTTTCCACGACAACGACCTGGCAGGCTTACGGTGGCGAATCCACTCTGCGTTACCTGGCCCAGATCATCGGTCTGGCCTCTCAAAACTTCCTGGCCGGGGCAGCCGGCCTGGCCATAGGCATGGCGTTCATTCGGGGCTTCTCCCGCGAGAGGTCCTCGACTATCGGCAATTTTTGGGTAGACATGGTCCGGGCCCTGTTGTGGGTGCTGCTGCCGGTGTCGCTGGTGGGCAGTCTGATTCTGGTCTGGCAGGGAGTTCCGTTGAATCTGAACCCCTACATTGAGGCTCGGACGCTGGAAGGCGCTGTGCAGATGATTGCCCAGGGGCCGGTCGCCGCTCTGGAGTTCATCAAGAACCTGGGAACCAACGGCGGCGGCTTCTTCAACGCCAACGGGGCTCACCCTTACGCGAATCCGACCCCCCTGACCAACTTTTTGGGAATGCTCGCGATCGCCGTTGTGCCCGCGGCACTGCCGATCACGCTCGGTCACATGATCCGGCGACCCCGGGCCGGCGTGGTACTGCTGGCGATCATGGTTGTGCTCTTCGTGGCTGGTCTGGCGGTATGTGATGTCGCTGAGTCGGTCTGCCCGCCGCGGCTGGCCGATCTGGGCCTCGTGGGAGGGAACATGGAAGGAAAGGAGGTGCGCTTCGGCATTGGCAGTTCGGTCTTGGCGGCCGTAGTAACCTCGAACGGGGCCACCGGGTCGTACAACTCGATGCACGACTCCTTCCAGCCGCTCAGCGTCCTGGTCCTGGTGTGGAACATGCTGCTCGGCGAGGTCACCTTCGGCGGGCTGGGGACCGGCCTGTACAGTGTGGTCATATTAGCGCTGGTTGGTATTTTCATGGCCGGGCTGATGATCGGCCGAACCCCGGAATACCTGGGCAAGACGATCAAGCCCGAGGAAGCCAAACTGATCTCTTTCTATATCTTGCTCACTCCCCTGGTGGTACTGACGCTGACGGCCTGGGCCGCGGTCTCGGATGCGGGGCGGGCGGCTGTGGCCACTAACGGCGGCTCGCACGGCTTTACTGAAATCTTGTTCGCGTACGCCTCCTGCATGGCCAACAACGGGCAGACCATGGCCAGCCTGGACGCGAACAACCTCTTCTACAACCTGACGACGATGGTCGCCATGTTCTTTGGCCGTTTCGGCCTGGCGGCCTTGGCGATCCTACTGGCGGGCCGGCTCGCCACCCAAGTGTCCAAGCCCACGACGATCGGCTCGCTGCCGTGTGACACGGTGACGTTCGGCGTGGTGGTGCTCGGCTCGGTAGTCCTTATCGGCGCTGTCTGCTACCTGCCGGCGCTGGCTCTTGGCCCGATCATCGAACACCTGTTTTACTGAAATAAGACTTCGACCGGTTCATTATCTCATAGAACTACCGAAGAATCCCTGATCTGGATAGCGGGAAAAACATTTTAACCTACCATAGTAATGAGGGGAGTCTGGAATTCTCTCCGGCTCCTCTTCAGTTTCTATAGTCGGTCATTACTTCTTTTGTGAATCCGGATTCCTCCGGGAACGCCCATAGGGTCCCCCGGTATCTTCAGCCCACCCGACCCCACCTTGCCTGAATCACACAGGTCATAGCCGCCTTGCCCTCATTTCAATTGGAAGTCCCCAAAAACATCATTCCTTGCATTTTGAGATCCTCATTTCCTTTCGAACCCGGGCTGCCGTTTAGAACTACCAAATATTGCATAATATTTCTCTTGAGCCAAGATGGTATGCACCTTGCTTAGTCTATCGGAGGAGGAATTATAGGGATATGGCCCAATCCGGATTGCTCAACATCTTTTGCGCTCCAGCGGCCATTCTGCTCGTTGGTTATCTGATGAGCGCAGGGGGGGGTCGCCTGGGCGAAGGAGGTAAGGCATGGATATTTTTAAGAATAATCAGAGAATTAAGGCATATTTCATTCTGAAAAGTGCCGATCTGATTACATTATAGACTATGTCCTGCTCCCGTTACCTTTCACGGAGCAGGGAACTAGGAGAAATGATGAGATATATTTTGTTTGGAAAATCTGTATCCAGATCTTTGCAATTGATAATTTTGGGATGTGCCATTGGACTGTTGGCCGGGTGTGGCACGGTTCTCTATCACCAACCCATTTCAGCAGATTCCTCAGCGCCCTCTGTACCGTCCCTTGACGACAACTCCGGCGTAAGCTCTGCCGGAGATGAAACTCCGCCCCCCGCAACACCTGGATCAAAAAAGGAATTGCCTATTCCTGATCATCCTTCAATTGAGGCGTGGGTGGAACGCTTTTCCGAAGGAGAGCACAAATCTTTTCAGGCTCACCTGGTACGTGCCTGTCTTTATGTGACGCCTACCAAGGAAGTTTTTGACCGGCACGGACTTCCTAAGGACTTGATCTGGGTTGCCTTAGTCGAGAGCGGCTTCTCCCCCGGAGCAATCTCCCCTGGTCACGCCGCGGGTATGTGGCAGTTCATTAGCGCAACGGGAAAGCGATTCGGGCTGAAACAAAACCAGTGGATCGATGAGAGGATGAATACAGTGAAGTCTACGCATGCAGCAGCAGGCTATTTCTCCTTTCTGTATGATGAATTCGGTTCCTGGCCGTTGGCCCTGGCGGCCTACAATGCCGGTGAGAACTGCATCCGAAAGGTGATCAATCGAAGTGGTTTGAAAACCTTCTGGGAGCTTACCGAGAATGGCTCTTTGCCTACCAAAACATGCGATTATGTCGCAAAGGTGTTGGCTGCCGTGAAAATCATAAGGAATCCCGATCGCTATGGCTTCTATTTTTATTATAGCTACGTTCCGGAATACGAAACAGTGTCCGTTCCAGGGGGGGTGAGACTCTCTTGGATCGGGAAAGAAATCGGGCTCTCCGAAGCTTCGCTCAAAACCTGCAATCCCGAACTCCGCGTATCAGTGACTCCACCGGGAGACTCGCTCTATAAGTTAAGCGTCCCCGCTGGAAAAGGGGATGTGCTGGCTATGTTAATGGAAAGGCTCCAGTGGAAGAACAGTCCGGGACGAATCGCGACTCGTAGTTTGACCGGCCCCAAAAGGATGCACACTCGTAGGGCAATCGCATGTAGAAAATCGCAAAGGCGGTTTATTTGAACAAAAGGCTGAAACGGAGGCGAGAGATCGCCTCTTCTTTCTCCTTATTTCAATTGGAAGTCCCCCAAAACACCATTCCTTGCATTTTGAAATCCTCATTCCCTTTCTATCCCGGCTGGTCGTTTATAACTATTGGATACTGCATAATGTTTTTTCTTGAACCGAGATGGTATGCACCTTGCTTAGTCTATCGGGTGAGGAGTAACAAGGAGGTGGCTCAAGTCCGGATTGAGCCTCGTCTTCTGTGCTCCAACGGCCATTCCGCTCATTGGTTACCTGATAAGCGCCGGGGTTGGTGGCCTGGTCAAATGAGGTTCTGGTCTGGATCTGTTCATGAAGCATCAGAGAGTTGAAGTACATTTCATCTTGAAGGGTGCCAGTCCGATGGCATTCTGGGCAAGGAGAGGAGGAATTCAATATGAACCTGGTAATCTGGTTGCCGGCAATGTTTCTCTTAGGCCTTTCCATAATGGGCGTGTGTTACCTGTTCATGGAAGCATGTGAGAAAATCTAAACGGAGGTGATTCGGATGATTTATCTGACCGCAGGTATAGTGGTATTCTTGTTTGGATACCTGGTTGTGGCCCTTATCCGGCCGGAATGGTTTTAAATATGGGTTACGCGTTTCGGGTTTGGCGTTGCAGGTGGAAGGCATTCTGCTCCTCGCAGTCCTTAATCCACGACTCGCAGCGCATGACTCGCAACACGTGACTTGAATCCGAGAAGGAGCTAAAACAATGTTCGCTCAAACCTGGTTACTTCCTTTTGCCCTCTTGGCCACGGCGACCATCATCGCGTTTCCCTTGAGTCGCTATATGGCCTGGATTATGGATGGCAAATACCGGCCATGGCGTATATTCGGCTGGTTCGAAAAAAAGTTGGATAGCGGTCCGCAGGACTGGAAACAGTATGCCGGATCCCTGCTCATCTTCAACACGGTGATGTTCGTCTTCGGCTACCTGGTACTGGCGCTCCAGCCATTTACGCCGCTCAACCCGGACGGCAAGACCATGCTGGCCCCCAGCGCCATCTTCAACAGCGTGGCCTCGTTCATGACGAATACGGATCTCCAACATTATTCCGGGGACCAGCATCTGTCCAACTTCAGTCAAATCTTCTTTGGGATATTCATGCTCTTCGTGTCCGCGGCTGTGGGCTTGAGTGTGCTCGTCGCCATCATTCGGGCTTTACGCAGCGATTCTTCGTTGGGTAACTTCTTCGTCGATATGTGGCGGGTGCTGCTCTACATGTTCGTGCCGACCGCCTTTGCGTTCGGTCTTCTGTTCATCATCCAGGGCAGCCCGATGACCTTCAAAACCGCTCATCAGGTTTCGACCCTGGAACCCGCCGCGATGGGCACCACGGACAAAGGCGAGGTAAAGCAGCAGACCATTGTAGTCGGCCCGGTAGCGGCTTTTGAGTCCATCAAGATGCTCGGAACCAACGGAGGCGGGTTCTACGGGATGAACTCGGCCCATCCGTATGAAAACCCCACCGGGCTGTCGAACTTCTTCAACACCCTGGCCATGATGATCTTCCCGTTTGCACTCGTCCTGATGTACGGCCGAATGCTCAACCGGTTCAAGCATAGTCTGGTCATCTTCAGCGTCATGTGGATTTTAATGGCCGGCACAGTCGTCTGGTCGGTCTACTTCGACACGCTGAAACCGAACCCGGGGCTAACCGGTCAGGCGGTGGCCAAAGCCTACGACATCCCCAACACCAAGGCGCCCGGCGGAAAGCAGGTAGTGAGCCTTCCGGCCGTGGCCAGCCTGCCGGTGGACCAACATCTGGGTAATCTTGAAGGCAAAGAGATGCGCTTCGGAACCTCGGCCGGGGCCACCTTCGACGCCCTGACTACGGATGTGACGTGTGGCGCGGTAAATGCCGAGGAAGACAGCCTCAACCCGATGGCCGCCCTGGCTCCCATGGTCGGCATGTGGCTGAACTGCGTCTACGGGGGCAAAGGGGTCGGGATGATCAATATGCTCCTTTACGTGATCATCGGGATCTTCGTGGCCGGCATGATGGTGGGGCGGACGCCTGAGTATTTGGGCAAAAAAATTGGCGCTCGCGAGGTGAAGCTGGCGGTAATCGCCCTGCTGGTCCATCCAATGATGATCCTTTTCCCCACCGGGCTATTCGCGGCCACCAACTGGGGACTCCAGGCGGTCAGCAATCCCGGACCCCATGGTCTTTCGCAGATTCTTTATCAGTTCTCTTCGGCTTCAGCCAATAACGGCTCGGCCTTTGACGGATTGGGAGTGACCTACGGTTTCTACAACGCGACGAGTCCAGGGCCGAGCGCGGTTGCCTTCGATATCGCGGCGGGCATCGTCATGCTCATTAGCCGTTATCTTCCGATTATTGCCCCCTTAGCCATGGCGGCATTTCTCGGAGCCAAGAAATCGAGCCCGTTTGGTCTGGGGACTCTACGTGACAACACCCTCACCTTTGGCTGCCTCTTGTTGGGGACGATTCTTATCATCGGAGCACTGCTCTTCCTGCCGGTAGCCGCGCTGGGACCGGTGGCGGACCATCTGGGTCCCATGCCGTTCGGTGGATGATAGGGGAACCCGTGATCATAGAACTAAAAAGGAGTATGGCATGAAGAAAACAGCCAAGACTGAACTAAATCTGAGGGAGGCCCTCTCGCCCTCAGATGACGATATGAGTATTGGTGTATCCGGTAGTGCGGAAGCCGCATTGAAGTCCCCCATGGGACCACAGACCCCGCTACGCCGGTTCAAACCGCAGCGGCTGATCGAGAAAAAAACGGCACTGGCGGCCCTGAAGCAGGCCTTCGTCATGCTCCGGCCAGACATCCAGTGGAAGAACCCGGTCATGTTCGTGGTTGAAGTGGGGGCCATCCTGACTTTTCTCTATATCGTCCGGCAGGCATTGGGCGTGCAGGAGAGTCAGACACCGATCACGTATTTCATCGCCCTGGACGTGTGGCTTTTCCTGACGGTGCTCTTTGCCAACTTCGCCACAGCCCTGGCCGAGGCGCGGGGCAAAGCTCAGGCTGATTCGCTCAGACGCGCCCGCAAAGATACACCAGCCTTTCGCTTGAGTCCGGACGGAAGTATCGATGACCACATTGAAGAGGTTTCCTCGACTGATCTGAAGCCGGGTGACATGGTCCTGGTTAAGGCGGGGCAAATGATCCCAGCCGATGGGGAAATTATCCGAGGAATTGCTTCTGTCGATGAATCGGCGATTACCGGTGAGTCGGCCCCCGTGATCCGCGGTGCCGGCGGAGACCGATCAGGTGTAACCGGAGGCACCGTCGTGCTGTCCGACTGGATTGTCGTTCGGGTCACGAGCGGTTCCGGCGACTCGTTTCTCGACCGGATGATCGCTTTGGTTGAGGGTGCTATCCGTCAGCGAAGCCCCAATGAGATCGCTCTGACGTTGGTACTCTCGGCCTTTACCCTGGTTTTTCTAATCGTAGTCATTCCGCTTTGGCCGATGGCCTGGAACGCCGAACAATACATGATGGGCTACCTGGGCCTCAAAGAACCCTTAAGGAGCCTGGGCACCGATATCCCGACTCTCATTGCGCTCGTTGTCTGCCTTATTCCAACCACCATCGGCGCCCTGCTGGCTGCCATCGGCATCGCCGGAATGGACCGGGCCCTCCAGGCCAATATCATTGCCAAGAGCGGCAAGGCGGTGGAACTGGCGGGTGATATCGATGTCGTGCTGCTGGATAAGACGGGCACGATCACCATAGGCAACAGGAACGCGACCACGTTTCTGCCCATCAACAAATACTTGCCCAGCGACGTGGGGTTCCTGGCCGCCCTGGCCTCCGCGGCGGATGAGACGCCTGAGGGCAAAAGCATCGTGAAGCTTTTCGTAAAGGAAAATGTGACTCCCATCAGCGTCCCGGATAGTTCCAATTTTGTTCCCTTTACCGCCCAAACGCGGATGAGCGGAGTGGATCTTCCGGATGGACGGCGGATCCGAAAAGGCGCCCCGGACGCGGTGATCAAGTTTGTCGAGGAAAACCATGGCCAGGTGCCTGGTCAGCTCAACCTTTTGGTCGATAGTGTGGCCTCGGAAGGCGCAACCCCTCTGGTCGTGGCCGATGGCAATGAAATTGTGGGTGTGGTCGTTCTTGAGGATATATTGAAACCGCACATGAGTGAGCGCTTTGATCGGCTGAGAAAAATGGGGCTTCGGACGGTCATGATCACCGGCGACAATCCGCTTACGGCGGCAACCATTGCCAAAAGGGCCGGCGTGGATGCCTTTCTGGCCCAGGCCACACCGGAGACCAAACTCGCCTATATCCGCAAGGAGCAGGCCGGCGGAAAGCTGGTGGCCATGATGGGGGACGGCACCAAC
>JADFYC010000143.1:8369-8761 GCA_015233295.1 Deltaproteobacteria bacterium
CGCGAGGCTCGCTTACCACCTTCTCCATCGCCAATGATGTGGCCAAGTACTTTGCCATTATCCCGGCCCTTTTTGCCGGGACTCTGCCGTGGTTGAAGATGATGGACATAATGAACTTGCATTCACCGACATCGGCTATTCTCTCGGCCGTGATCTTCAATGCGCTGATCATCCCTTCGCTGATCCCCGTTGCGCTCAAAGGAGTCCGTTACCGGGCGCTGGGAGCCGATGCCCTGCTGCGCAGAAACCTGCTGGTTTGGGGACTTGGAGGCGTCGTGCTTCCCTTTATTGGAATCAAACTGATCGACGTCATCATGACGAGTTTGCATTTAGTAAGCTGACACTTAAGTAAGTCATGGAGGTATCAACATGTCTAAATATCTGTCAAAAAG
>JADFYC010000144.1 GCA_015233295.1 Deltaproteobacteria bacterium
GACAGAAATCCGGATTGGAGGGGAGAGCCGGCCCAATGCGGAGGAGACTATAACTTCGCCGAAGATTTCATCGCCGAGATTCAGAAGATCCTCTCCTCACCACGGCAGGGAAAAAAGGCCCTGACCTGTGGCGGTGGCGGTTTTTCCGGGATCTATTACGAACTGGGGGTGCTCAAATGCCTCGAGGATTGCTTTACCAATTTCTCCGTCAATGATTTCGACATGTACCTGGGCAATTCATCCGGGGCCCTGGTCACCGGTTTCCTGGCCAATGGGTTTACCATTAATGCCATCATAGATTTGTTCCGGACCAGGAGTCCTCTGGGGCTAAGGGATCTATTCGGCTTTTTCAAGCCCTCTTATCTGAACCTGACGGGATACATCTCCAAGGGTTTCAACCTGGCCGAGCGGAGCCTGGTCAATTTCTTGGCCGCGCTCAGGGGCAAGGACGGTATGGAATTCCGAAACGCCCTGTTTAATCCTATGGATTTGCTCAGTCCCATCTTGAACGGCCGGACCATTGAGAGAATTATTCGAGAGCTGTTTACCACCAACGGTCATACCAACGATTTCCGCCGGCTAAAAAGAAAGCTGTTCATCGGCGCGAGCGACCAGGATTCACGGGGCCACATCCACTTCGGCGACACCAATCATGAACACGTCCCTATCTCTCAGGCGATTCAAGCCGCCATCGCCCTCCCCCCCTTCTGGGAAAGCGTCCAAATCGGCCAACGCTTTTACGAGGACGGCCTGATCACCAGATCCACCAATATCGGCAAAGCCATCAACGAAGACGCCAAATTGGTCCTGGTGTTGGAACCATTCGTCCCCTTTTATTCAAAGACCCCCGGTTCAACCGGAACAAAGGCGTCCTATTCCAGGGACTTCAGGCCATCAAGACCCTCTATTTCACCCGATTATTCCTCACCGGCCGAGAATTGACCCGGCAATACCCAAATGTCAACGTTCATGTCTTTTTTCCTCGTAATTCTATGAGATTACGCATGTCTAACAGTCTTTGGGACCCCCGGCACTTCGAGTCCATCTTTCAGGGAGCTTACTTTTCCACTGCCTGGAGGTTAGAGAAAATGGAAAGCCGCATCAAAGGGGCCCTGGCCTCCCACGGCATAAATCTTGATCTGGCCAAGGCCCGAGACCTGAAGGAACGCGTCGTCGGGGTCGTGCCGAAATCTTTTTTTGAACATCTTGAGGACCGTGACCAGCTCACGCCAATGAGGTGACCATGCCCAAAGAAATCCTGCCGGAAGATCAGCTAGAACCTTATCTGTTGACGAAGCTGCAAAAAGCCGCCTCCGACCAGGGCCTGACCTACGCCCAGGTGGGCCAAAAATGTGGTAAAAAGTGGACCCGGGCCCTCGCCCGGACCATGAAACTTGTGGCCGAAGAGGCGGGGGTCCTGGCCATCAAAGATTTGATCTATACGCTTTGGGCCCGCGGCCGGGTCTTTGTCGAGCCACCCCACGGTCGACTCAAGGCGCCCAGGGTCTGGGATCTGGACTCGGGACTCAAGGCGTTTCCCCTGGTCTCCCCCAGGGCGGCCCAAAAAGCAGACACCCAGTGTGAAGATCAAGATATAAAGAACGCGTATCAAAAATCTGCCGCGGAGTACTTCGGTTTCGTGCCCATCTACATATTACGCCGCGAGCTTGGCTGGCCTCGGGAAAAGTTTGACCGCGCCCTGTTCAACCTGAATGAAAGGGATAACCCCGTCATTGACCTGCTCAGCGGTGATCCTCAAAACTATACCCCAGATCAAAAGGAAGACTCTATCCGGAAAGGTAACGATCTCTATCTGCAGATCCTCTGGAGGGAGGAATGAGGTCTCAAGACTCCGGGTTGCCTTTCAATCCCTTTGCCACCAACGCCGTCGGAGATCCCCGGCGGGAAGCCCACCTCCCGGATGTCCGGACCGTTAACGAAAAGGTATCTTCGCACCTGGTCAACCTGCTGCATCAGATCGGCCGGACCCCGGTCTTGGCTGCCCTGGTCTTGGGCGAAGCCGGATTTGGGAAGACCCATCTCGTCAGACGCCTCATTTCCGAACAAGACCGGAACTTCGTCTTCGCCTATGTCCATCCGATGAAGGATTACCACCGGATGTATTCCACGCTGTTGGCCACGGTGACCAAAACCCTGGCCGGCCCCGTGTCCGGTTATCCCGAGGCGGCCGGTCTGACGCATTTTCACCTGATGGCCGCCCGGATCATCAAAGCCGCCTTCATGGATTACATCAAAGGACGGCGCCCTGGCCAAGCAGTGACCAGGCTCCTCACCGAAGCCGACGGAACCCCCCTGATTCTGCTCAAGCTGCAGGACATAACCGGTCAATGGGCCGGACTGTTGTCTGAAACGGAAGAGTTTATCACCCGCCGTCAGTTACTGGACAATAGAATCTCTCACCTGACCTTAAGATCGCTTCTCTATTTAGTGGACAAATCCAAAAGAACCGCCGGCCGGATGTTTCTAAGTGGCGAGATTCCGAATGATGATCATTGCCGGGTCCTGGGCCTGACCATCCGCGACGGTGACCTGACTTTAGAAGCCCAGGAAGCTCGGGCCGGGGAGATACTCAAAACTATCGGCCGATTACTCGCCTGGTATCACCCTTTGATTCTTTGTTTCGACCAATTGGAAAACCTGGACACGGACAAGCTGGTCAAGGGATTCGGCCTCCTGGTCAATGATCTGGTCAATCAAACCGAGAACATTCTGCCGATCGGATTTGTCCGGCCCGATACCTGGAACAACGTCTTCACGGCCTTGCTGGACCGGGCGCCGTTGGAGCGGTTGAAATCGAATGTGTACGTTCTGCAGGGATGCAACCTGGACCAGGCGCTGGACATTGTGCGCCACCGTCTGGACTGGGCTTTCCAGGGCGCCCGACCGGCCGGAGCCGATGACTTCTATCCCATTGACCGCCAGGCTCTGGAAGAGGCCATAGGTCACCGGTCCCTCAGCCCCAGAGAAGTGATCACCATCGCCAACCGTCTGATGACCTCCAGCCGGCCGGTCATCCAGACACCGACCTTGCAACCGGCCGACCCGTTGGAAGTGTTGCGAAGTTCATTCCAAGCCGAGAAGGAACAACTGCTGGCCTCCGGTTTGGCGGCCCCCCTGCCCAAAGAACCGGTGGTAGCCGGACTGAAGCTCTATTTCAGCCTGCAGGGCGACGGCGCCGTTTACCTGGTGGAAGAACCGACCGACACAGGACCGGTGGACCTGCGGATTAAGTTTTCCTTTCCGGGATACGCAGGTGAGCGATACGCGGACTTCTTGATAGAGACCGCAGTCAACTGGCGCCCTCTCCAGGCGTCATTCAAGATGTTGACCGACCGCCTCAGAAAAGGGACCACGGATCACGCCTTTTTCATTCGCGATGCCCGTCATCCCATCCCTCCCCAACCCGGAACCATGCCCAAGACGGTGGAAGCCCTAAAGGTTTATGAACAACTCGGAGGCCACACCGTCTATTTAAACCCCGAAGCGCCGGCCGAACTCATGGCCCTGGTCTACACCGCGGATAAGATTGGATCACAAGACCTGGCCTCCCCTACCGGTCCGGCCGGCCATAGAGAGCCGCTGAATCAGGAGGTACTGACCAGGTTTGTCAGGGAAGATTTCCGGTGCCGCTTTCTGATGGAACTGGAGAATTACTTGGGGCCCGAAAATCATGTTCCAGACGAGGAACCCGAGGCCGTGGGTGTAAAAAATGTACCCACGTTGCCCGCCTGAGGCCATAAACTGTAAACTATTTATGCACCCCTTGGGGTTTGATCCACAGATTGCGTAGATTAAAAAATACAAAACGATTGTGTCCGAAGGCTTGCATCCAGGCATCTGTCAGCCAAAGTTCAGCAAATGATCGAATGCAAAATATTCAACAGATGCCCGTTAGCCGCCTTAACCTGGCATGTTCTTGGCATGTCCTAAACTAGATAACACTATCTCATTCACTTTTTGCCTTGGAATGCCTCGGAAGCCGGTAAAATGATTCTGAAACGATCAAGAAAATTATTTATCCCCGCCTTGTCCATTATGGTCGCTGTAGCCATTTTATTGCTCTTATTGATCGTTTTTTCTATCGGCCGCCTGCACCAAGACGAATCTTTGATGGAAGAGGCGCTGTCACGCGAAGGGTTGGCCATCATCAAGAGCGTTGAATCCGGGACCAGGATCGGAATGCGTTACGCCCCGTGGTACCAGGAAATGGTCAGTCGATTGATCACCTCCACGGCCTATGAGCTTGATCTGGACTTTATCGGGATTTTCAATTCCAGAGGTCAGTTGTTTGCGTCCAGCGAGGATCAAAGCCGGACAATTCGTCTTCCCCCACACATCAGTCACCGGGAGGTCTTTAACTCAGTTCTGCCGGTTAGATTCTTTACTAAGGATGGCTCAACTTTTGTGGTGGGCAAGCCCTTTCGACCCGCTATGGGCCGCAACGGGATGGGCAAGATGCCCAGGATTCCCGGCTGTCAGCCCGGATATGAGGTTGGACCGCGGGCGGTCCCCGGATGGTGTGTCATGGAACCGGACAGGATGCCTCCAGGAGTTGGTCCCCCACAGGGTGAGCCGGCCCTGACCGGTGAGCTGGTCATCCTGGTCGGACTTAAGACCGAAGCCCTCCGACAAGCCCAGAATCTAGACCGAAACCATGTCCTGTACATGGCCCTGTTACTGGCCGTGGTGGGTTCGGCCGCCTTCTTCTTTCTGTTTGTCATCCAGAATTACTATCTTGTGGAAAAAACGCTCAAAAATATGACTACCTACACCACCAATGTGGTCAAGAGTATGCCGACCGGGTTGGTCGCCCTGGACGATAAAGGCCAGGTAGTCACCATTAACGAGGCCGCGGCCGCCATGTTTCGTTTATATGGGGAGCAACGCCACGTCTCCTTGAATGAATTATTAGGGTCAAAGTTCGGAGAACTGGTGACGGAAACGAAAGGTCAGGGGTGGGTGTTGGAAAAAGAGATTATTTGCCGTGACTCTGCTGGGTTGGCCGTCCCGGCCGCGGTAAGCGCCACCAGATTGGCTGATGCGGCCGGGGCCGATCTGGGGACCATCTGGTTATTTCGGGATTTGCGACAGGTTAGGGAATTGGAGAACAAGGTCCGGCGATCTGAACGATTAGCCGCGGTGGGCCGGTTGGCCGCGGGGGTGGCTCATGAAATCAGAAACCCTTTAAGCTCTATCAAGGGATTCGCCCAACTATTTAAGAAGGACTTCCCCAACGGCACCCCCAAGGGCGAGTATCTGGATATCATGATTAAAGAAATAGACCGGTTAAATCGAACTATCACCGATCTGCTGACTTATGCCAAACCCAAGCCGCCGAACTTGAGGAATGGCGATCTTAACGCCCTGGTGGAGAAGACTTTGACCTTATGGAAGCCTGACCTGGGGGTAAAGGTCGTTACCGAACTATCTCGGAACATTCCGCATTGCGCCTTTGATGATGACCAGTTAACCCAGGTCCTGTTGAACCTGCTCCTGAATGCCAACCAGGCGGTGGCCTCAGCAGGCCGGATCACCGTGGCTACTTCCGCCGGTCCCGAGCCGGGACTGGTGTCCATGACGGTCAGTGACACTGGACCGGGGGTGAATCCGGAATTCCTAGATCGACTTTTTGACCCCTTTTTCACGACCCGGGAAAAAGGCACCGGGCTGGGCCTGGCCATTGTCCATAGCATTGTGGAGGCCCATGGCGGGACAGTCAAGGTCCACAATCATCCCGCCGGGGGAGCAGTTTTCACCATTACGTTGCCGGAGGCAGCCATAGAGGCGGAAGCCCTCATCAACAACCAGGCCGTGAATTTCTGATATCGTGGCATGAGTTTGACGAGTATGCTAAGCGATTAGCATCAAGGGCCATAATTCAATCCGCAGATTGCGCCGATTTGCGCAGATTCGGGTCAAAATAAGTCTGTGGGTCTTTTCCATCTGCGTTCATCGGAGAAATCTGCGGATAAATTTATAGTACTTAATTAAAAAACTCGTCGACTCAGGTTGATTTAATATTGGAACCGAATGTTAGACCGGAAAATCTACCTTAATCTTAAAGAGTTTCTTGGCCGGGAGGTTACAAATCTGGGTGACTCCGGTTTTCTGCTTGATCTCTTCTAAGTACTGGTCGATCAGGTCCATGCTCTCGGCGATAAAGGTAAACCAGACATTGTATTGATGGTCCCGGCGATAGTTGTGCGTCACCCCAGGATAGGCGTTAACCACGGCCACGAACTGGTCCATCGCCTCTTCCGGGACCTTGGCCGCGCACAGGGTGGAGGTAAAACCCATCTTCGACGATTGGAAGTTGGCCCCGATGCGGCGGATAATCCGGCATTCCTTCATCCGTTTGACCCGGTCGATCACCTCTTGTTCCGGCAACCCCAGTTCGTCTCCCAAGACCTGATAAGGACGGGCGGTAATGGGAAAGCCGGATTGGATCAGATTCAAGATGTCCCGGTCGACTTGATCCATTTGTTGGTTTAATTCATTGTTTTCAGGCATGATCTCCACCAGTCTTAGGCTGATACCCACACAGCGGCTCCTCGGCTAAATAATTGCCGGACATCTCGTGGGCTCTAGCCCGGCAGCCACCACAGACTCGCTTGAATTCACAGCGGCCACACTTGCCTTCCAGCCGGCCGTAGTCGCGCAGGGTGTTAAATATCTCTGATTGACGCCAGATATGGCTGAATGGTTGCTCCCTGACATCGCCGCAAGTCAAATCCAGGTACCCGCAAGGTTGGACCCGGCCCACATGGGAGATAAAGCAAAAGGCCACTCCGCCTAAGCAGCCCCGCGTCACCGCATCCAGCCCGAAGGTGTTGATATCCACCGGTTCCCCGTCCTGAGCCGCCCGTTGCCGCATGACCCGATAGTAATGGGGGCCGCAAGTAACCTTGATATGGATCGGCACCACCTTCCGGCGGTCATATAACCAGTTAAGTATTTTTTCATATTCTTCGGCGGAAATCCCGGAGACCTTGACGTCCTTAGCCCGGCCGGTGGGAACCAGCATAAACACATGATGGGCCGCGGCCCCCAACCTGACGGCTAAGTCCTGGATGGCCGGAAGCTCCGCCAAGTTCTCCATCGTGACGGTGGTATTCACCTGGAATTCTACTCCAGCCGCCCTGGCTTCGGCCATGCCCCGCAGCGCCCCGTCAAAGGCCCCAGGCACCTGACGGAAGTTATCGTGACTCTCTTTGGTCGCGCCGTCCAGGCTGATGCTGATCCGATGAATGCCGGCCCGCAACATCTCTTTGGCCCGCTCCGGGGTGATCAGCGTCCCATTGGGGGCCATGACCATGCGCAGTCCCTTTTCCGTCCCGTAAGCCGCCAGTTCAAAGATGTCGTCCCGCAGCAATGGCTCGCCACCGGTCAGGATGACCACCGGGTTCCCGGACTTGACCATCTCATCGATCAGGCCGCGGGATTCAGCCGTGGACAGCTCGTTTTGGTACGGAATATCTTTAGCCGAGGCCCGGCAGTGACTGCAGGCCAGATTACATCGCCGGGTCACCTCCCAGGCGATCATCCGCGGCCCGCAGTCGCTGTGACCATACCCCCCGGGCTTCCCGGCAGGATGGCCCGGGTGATGTGAAGTTTTGTTCATCATAACTAAATAACCGTGATTGAAGGTTGTCGTACCCCGAACTGAAAGACTAGGCCTTCCCCTCATTCAGGAGTTGGGCCGCTTCTTTGGCAAAGTAGGTTAGAATCAAGTCCGCTCCGGCCCGCTTGATGGAGGTCAGGCATTCCATCATCACCCGAGGACCATCTATCCAGCCCTTTTCGGCTGCGGCCTTGACCATGGCGAATTCACCGCTGACGTTATAGGCGGCCACGGGCAGATCGAACTCTTCCCGGACTCTCCGGACAATATCCAGATAGGGCAAGGCCGGCTTCACCATGATGATATCGGCTCCCTCTTCCACGTCTAAAGTGACTTCCCGGAGGGCTTCCAGGGCATTGGCCGGGTCCATCTGGTATGACCGGCGATCTCCGAATTTCGGGGCGGATTCCGCGGCCTCCCGAAACGGTCCATAGAACCCTGAGGCATATTTGGCGGCATAGGACATAATGATGGTCTGGTCAAAGCCGTTCTCGTCCAGGGTGTCCCGAATCTCCGCCACCCGGCCGTCCATCATGTCCGACGGGGCTACAATGTCCGCTCCAGCCTGGGCGTGGCTCAAGGCCATCCGGCCCAACAACTCCAGGGTGGCGTCGTTTTCCACGTCGTTATCCTTGATCAACCCGCAGTGGCCATGACTGGTGTATTCACACAGGCAGACGTCGGTAATGACGACTAATTCAGGAATTTTATTTTTGATCGACTTAACCGCCCGCTGGACCACCCCGTTTTGATCGTAGGCCCCGGTCCCCCGTTCATCCTTCTTTTCCGGAATACCAAACAGCAGCACGGCGGGAATACCCAGGTCAAAAGCCTCCTTGGCTTCTTCGACGATATGGTTGACCGAGAGTTGAAAATGACCAGGCATGGAGTTGATGGGGTTCTTGACCTCTTTGCCGGCCGCCACGAACAGCGGCAGAATGAGATCATTAACGTGCAGGTAGGTTTCTCTGACCATCCGCCGCAAGGTTTCGGTCCGGCGCAACCGTCTGGGTCGGTATTCGGGAAATTGCATAATGAAAGCTCCTGGTTTGTGGTGCGAGTTACACGTTGCTCGTTGCTCGTCACAAGTTTGCCCTTA
>JADFYC010000145.1 GCA_015233295.1 Deltaproteobacteria bacterium
TTTGCCCACGCGGACCGAGCAAGGCGACCTGGAATTTGTCCTGCACGCCGGTCATGGTGAGTTTCCCAAGGGCATCTTCGCTCCCGGAACGGTAGAACAGAACTTTTACCTGACCCGTCGCGCCTTTGAACTGGCTGAGGAATTTCAAGGCCCCATGTTTGTCTTAACGGATCAATTTATGGCCGACTCCTACCGGGCGGTGACCCCGTTTGAGGTGGTTGACCTGCCTGCGGTCAGCCCGATGGAACTTCAGATACTGCCGAAAATGAACTATCAGCGTTACGCTATTACTGAAAGTGGTGTTTCCCCCAGGTTACTTCCTGGTTACACCAAGCATGTGATTGGGGCTGACAGTGATGAGCATACCACCGACGGCCATCTCACAGAAGATCTGGCGGTACGGATTCAAATGCAGGATAAACGATATCGCAAATTGACCGGATTGTCGGCTGAAGTCACGCCGCCGGAATTCCGGGGGGATGAACACCCCGACCTGCTTCTGGTCTGCTGGGGAACGACCCGGGGCGCGGTTCACGAGGCAGCCACCCGGCTTAAGACGGAGGGAAGATCCGTGGGGACACTTCATTTCTCCCAAGTCTGGCCCCTGGTCCCGGAACAATTCGTGAATCACCTAAACGGGGCTAAACAAGTGGTGGCGGTGGAAGGTAATGCCACCGGTCAATTTGCCCGGTTGATTCGGACCACCACCGGCTTCCACATATCCCGGCAGATTTTGCGTTATGACGGACTACCGATCACCCCGGAATATATATTGAAAAATTTAGCCTCGGTTTAGCCCCGGTAGAGTTGCACGTAACCGGAAACCAGTAACATGCAGCGAGCAACCAGCAACATACTGCCGGCGTTCTGCTCGGTCCGCAGGAGACTAATCTTATGGTAAGCTTTGAAGGATACGGAAATTATGAAACAGCCTGGTGTCCCGGTTGCGGCAATCATTCCATCCTGGAGGCCCTCAAAAAGGCTCTGGTCACCGCTGAATTGTTGCCTTATCGGGTCCTGATCGTCTCCGGCATAGGTCAGGCAGCTAAGTCTCCGCATTACTTAAATGTTAATTTTTTTAACGGCCTGCATGGACGGGCTTTACCGGCCGCGACCGGGGCCAAGCTGGCCAATCCGGATTTAAACGTGATTGTGGAAAGTGGTGACGGGTGCAACTATGGGGAAGGTGGAAACCACTTCCTGGCCGCCATCCGCCGGAACATCGATGTCACCCTGTTGGTTCATAATAACCAGGTTTACGGTCTGACGAAGGGCCAGGCCAGTCCGACCACGGCCGAGGGTTTCATCACCAAAGCCCAGCCGGCCGGGGTGCCGTCGATCCCGTTTAATCCGGTGGCGGTAGCCGTGGCCATGCAAGCCGGGTTCGTGGCCCGAGGTTTTTCCGGGAAGGTCGATCACCTGGCCGACTTGATCGTCAAGGCTATGGCTCATCCCGGTTTTGCCCTGGTGGATATTATGCAACCATGTGTGTCCTTTAATAAGGTAAACACTTTTGCCTGGTATAAACAGAGATGTCAGCCGGTATCCGAAGACCACGACCCGACCGACTGGGAACAGGCCATGAAGGTGGCCTTCACCTGGGGAGATCAGATTCCCATCGGAGTGATCTACCACAACCAGCGGCCGGCCTTTGAAACCCATTTCTCAGCGTTGAAACGAGGTCCTTTGATCAAACAGCCTGTGAACACGACAAAACTGGCCGGCATTTTAGAAAGTTTTGCCTGATTCAGACAGCCGATAACATTTTGAGCAAAAAAAGGAGATGGAAAAATGGAAAAAATCAGTTGGAAATGCAGCAAATGTGGCTATCTGCTGGAAGAAGACAAACCACCGGAGACCTGTCCGGCCTGTCAGGAGAAGTGTGAGTTCTTGAATGTGACTTGCTATATCCCGGGGTGTCAACCTGGAGTCGACGACAGGTTATAACCAAAATGCGCGTCGTCTCTGGTCCTTTGGATTGAGATTCCTATGTTCCATTCATCCGGCCATAACCTGGCTCGGGAACTCAGCGGAAGCAGAGATGACGCGGAAGCTTTGGATGAACAGGTGGAGGACAAAAGAAGATCTGAACGCATCTTTGGTATTCTCCGCCCTCTCTGGGTTATCATTTTGTTTTTTAGGGAGATAGTTAGATGAGAGTCGTCGCTTTTAACGGCAGTCCGCGCCCCAAAGGCAATACATCGATCCTACTCAATGTGGTTCTGAATGAATTGAATGGAAAAGGCATTGACACGGAATTGGTTCAAATAGGCGGCCAGCATCCAGCGGGTTGCATCGCCTGTTACAAATGTTTTGAGAGGAAAGATGGGCGATGTGTCCAAGATAAAGACGTTATTAATGATTCTATTGAAAAAATGTGCCAGGCCGATGGGATTATTTTGGGCTCACCAACATATTTCGCCGACCTGTCTGCTGATCTCAAGGCTTTTATCGAACGGTGCGGGATGGTCTCTCGGGCCAACGGGGATTTATACAAACGGAAAGTGGCCGCCGGGGTGGTGGCGGTCCGGCGTGCGGGATCCCTTCATGCTCTCCATTCCATCAATAATTTCTTTTTGATCGGCCAGATGATCGTGGTTGGCTCCAGCTATTGGAACATGGCCATTGGCCGGGACCCAGGTGAAGTCAATAACGACACTGAAGGGATAGAGACGATGAAGACTCTGGGTCAGAATATGGCCTGGTTGATCGGTAAAATTTCCTAATGATTTTTCCGGCCGGGACGCCCGGCCATGAAGATACGCCAGACCTCTAACCGGGCCGCCGGACCGGGTTGGCCTGAGTTAACCTGGTGGCCAAAGACCAATCACAGGTACCCGGAAAAGCCGCAACTAAGGACTGACTTCAACCTTGTTGGCGGCTTTTTACGTTTGAAGTCTGGATTTGGTCATTGCATCATGATGCCCTTGACCCGGTTACGGCCTTCCTCAATAGCTTGGGACAGAGCCAATCCCGCCGCCGCAATCAAGTCCGAAGGTTGCCTTTGTATGGTCGGAAAACTGCAGGCCAGGCCCAGAGTAATCGTCAAGTGATCAGCCACCTCCGACTCCGTATGGGCGATGGCCAGTTGGTCGACACTTAACCTCAAATACTCCGCCAAGGCGATGGCGCCATTAATGTTCGTGTCCGGCAAGAGAACGGCAAAATAATCCTCCGCAAAGCGGGCCACCACATCTCCCGGCCTTTTCATCTCTTTGTCTAAGGCCGCAGCCAGTTGCCGCAAGCAGTCCTTCCGGCTGTCTGGACCATAGGTCTCCGCAAAGGCGTTAAAGGAGTCAATATCCACGAGCGCCAGCGACAATGGCCTGAAGCTACGCAGGGATATCTTCCACTCCCGGTCGAGGCTCTCCTTTAGGTGCCGTTCATTCGCAATCCCGGTGAGGTCGTCTATCGGCGAAATAGTCTGAAGCATCTGGTTGGCTGCTTCCAGTTGTTGGGTCATTTCCTGCAGCTTTTGCTCACCGGCCCGGCGAAGCACCGTCTCGCCCCGAAGTCGCAGAGCTGACCTGACTCTTGCCCGCAAGGCGGCGGCCCTGATCGGGCTGAGCACATAATCGGTCGCCCCGGCCTCTATGGCAGCATCCAGTTCACCGAGAGCAATAGCCGGGACAACCAAAATTATCGGGATATCCCGGGAGTGATCGGCGGAGGTCAGCATTCGGCAGGCTTCCACTCCATTCACGTCCGAAGGTAAGATATTCAAAATAATCAGATCGACCTCAACGGCCGGACGGTTGGCTTCGCCACTCAAAAGGTCAAGAGCCGCGCTGACTGAGTCAATCAATACAACATCAGTAAACCCCTCGTCATGCAGCATGATTTCCAACCTCTGCCGTTCCTGCTCGGAGCCTTCAATGACCAGTATGCCCATCGTTTCATCCTTAATGTTTGTGCCGGTTCCTGAAGTCGTTCGCCATGTGCGCCGGACTTCCCGCCCAGTTTAACTCTTATAACCATTTTGTTTCTTTTTGTAAATGCTATGTTGTTACTCTCCGTGATGTTTTTTCACCAGCCCCGAAGGGCATCGCCGGTTTCCAAGGACGCGTACGTTTAACGATCATAATTGTTCCTTTTCAAAAATTATCAGGATAAGTACCGGTAAATATTTATATAATTTTGAATGAACGTGACGAGAACAGGTGCGTTGAAGAGTCAATTATAGCCGGGCCGAATATATTTTGTTAACTAACTATTCAAGGAAAAAAAACCACCTGAGGAGAATGGTGGGGTTATGTATCGGTTGGTGGTGAAAGTGGTTTGCCTTTTATCTCATATAAACCTCCTGGTTAAAGGAAGACCGTTCTTTCTTGCTGTTTCGTCTAAGCAGTTTTGAACCTGGTCCGGCCGGGTGAAAGTTTGTCCAAGTCGTTCCGGTTAGGGAAGTGTCACCGTATTCTGCAAAGTTAGGCGTGGCCGTCTGTTGGGCGTAAGACACCGGGGGGCCAATCGCCAATGCTGTTAGAAGAGCCAGGGCAATGAATATGAAGAAATTTTTCATAGGGTACTCCTTTCTACATTGATGCGGATTTAGTTTAGGGCTCTAATTCGGTTCCGTTTTTCACGATGGCCACTTTGGCCGCTGCTGTTTAGGGGATTTCTTGGGTTACTCCGGATCGCCTCCTTTCTAGTCTATTGAATCAGCATGGATAGTGGAGAATGAAGAAAGGTTGGGTTAGTAAAGACTTGAGACGATGATGACGGACTATTGTGAGGAAAAGGTGAATGAAAAATGTGTTAATTATGAGGAGTTGAAGAAATTATTGAAAATCGGTTCGGGATGAACTATCTTTAATCTTTAGGTGTGAACCGGAATCCGGGCGAGCGATCCCATTTCGGGGAAAGGACTCATGTCGGGCTGGGGGCGAGAGATCGACCTTCGAATCATTGATTGGGGAACATTAGTTGAAAATAAAACTTACCTACAAGTTCCTTGCTGCTTTTTCAGGCACGTCCTTGCTTATTGTCGGGTTACTCGTGGCCAACATTCAGTTTTTTGTTCATCGTAACTTTGCCGATTACGTGAACAAAGTGGAAGTGGCCAAGAATGACTTTTCCGCTTCAGTCGTCCGAGGAGGGCCTTGCATAAGTGATGATGTTTCATCCCAACCGGGTGTTTAACCGAAATGACTTGATAAATTTGGCCCAAGGGGATGATTTTGAGGGATATGACCGGAATATCGACACCCATATAAAAAATCTGCGAAAGAAAATCGCCGAATTTCTCCCGGGTCAAGAACTAATTAGCTCAATCTATGGGATTGGGTACAAACTGAATCAGTTATAGCATGCCTGAACTGAACCCGGCCGGTCTCGACCTCAAAACGAACTTTCCCGGACCCCACTTCCCGTACCGGCCCGGCTGAAAAAAACCTTTTTCCTTGACACCCCCTGGTGACATATTTATACTTTCGGAACTTCGATCCAATTTGAACGTTTCTTTCATGAATGAGCGTTCAGCCACCGTCGTTCGGGCTTGATCCATTTTTGGCTTCTTCCTGATTTGAATGACCGCTGACCGCTCATTATTTTTTATTTTGCCTGACGAACGTATAAGTGGAGGAACAATGATGAATTATAGTAAGGTACTCGAGAGCAGGCTGAATCAGGACAACCTGGCCAAGCTCCGGGAGCTGGAGAACCCCTATTTGGATGAGCTAATTGCCACGGCTATCCTGAAATTTCAGCCCCGGTCGGTTTTCATCTCCACCGGCTCACCTGAGGACCTCCACTATTCGCGGGTCCAGGCCCTGATTAACGGTGAAGAAAAACAGCTTACTATCCCCGGCCACACCATTCACTACGACGGCTCCGAAGACCAGGGGCGAGACCCCGCCAACACCAAATTTTGTGTCTCCGACCCCGGCTCTCTGGGCAGCGGCATCGCCGCCACGGAGCGGACCGCGGGATTGAAGGAAATTGATCTAATCATGGACCGGATCATGAATGGTCGGGAAATGATCGTCAGCTTCTATTCCCTCGGCCCTCTGGGGACGGAATTCGCCATCCCGTGCGTCCAGATTACCGACTCTTTTTATGTCGCCCACAGCGAAGACATCCTTTATCGCCAGGGCTATGAATTATTCCGGTCTCAAAAGGGCCGCCCTGATTTTTTCAAGTTTGTCCATTCCTCCGGGGCGTTGGAAAACGGGGTCAGCAAAGATATTGATTTGCGTCGCATTTACGTTGATCTGGAAAGCAATGCCGTCTATTCGACCAACACCCAGTATGCCGGTAACACGGTTGCGGCCAAGAAACTGGCCCATCGCCTGGCCATCAAGAAAGCCTCCCAGGAAGGTTGGTTGTCCGAACATCTATTTCTCTCCGGTGTGCCAAGCTACGAAGGCGATAAAGTTACTTACATTTCTGGAGCCTTTCCTAGCTGGTGCGGCAAGACATCGACGTCCATGCTCTTCGACGTAGTCGGGGACGACCTGGCCCATTTGCGCAAAATCGACGGCCGGGTTTACGCCGCGAATGTGGAAAAAGGGATGTTCGGGGTCATCAAAGACGTTAACCCTGAGGATGATCCCTACATCCACGATCTTCTGGTCAACCCCAACGAAATCATTTTTTCCAACGTCTTGAACGCGAATGCCCGCATCTTTTGGCAAGGCATGGGCAATGTGGATGTGCCGCTGCGGGGAACCAATCATGTCGGCGAATGGTGGCAAGGAAAGCGAGATAAGAAGGGGAATAAGATTCCACTGTCGCACGACAACGCCAGGTTCTGCGTGGCCTTGAGCGGAATCAAAAACTTTGACCACACTGAGGTGGTTCCTTGTGAGGGGATCATTTACGGCGGCCGCAGCGCCCAACGCCCGGTCCCGGTCAGCCAGTCTTACAGTTGGGCTATGGGGGTGTTTTATGGGGCCAGTATTGAGTCTGAGCCAACGGCAGCCACGGTGGGTGGCGGCGGGACTAAGATTATCATTAACCCCATGGCCAATAATGAATTTTTGTCCATCTCGGTGGGCGACTATTTACAGAGCCACTTGAAGTTTGGCCAGGACCTGAAGACACCGCCGTTGGTTTTTTACGTCAACTATTTTCTCAGAAATGACGCCGGCAAATTTACCAATACCAAGATGGACAAAAAGGTCTGGGTCCGTTGGATTGAGCGGCGAATTAACGGCCACCTCGGTGCCTACGCTACGCCCATCGGATATATCCCCAAGTATGAAGACCTGGCCGAACTTTTTAAAAGAGAGTTGAATACCACCTTCACCAGGGATGATTATGACCAGCAGTTCCGGATCCGGGTGCGGCAACTCTTGGAAAAGCTGGACGGGGTGGAAGATTATTATCGCCGGGAAACCAGTGCCATCCCGGCGGCCATTTTTGCCATGATCGATATTCAGAGAAAACTCTTAGTTGATGTTCAGAAAAAGCACGGCAGCCCCATCCCACCAGAGACGTTTAAGGATTATTCTATTCCCCAAGAATTGGTCAATTTGTCTTGTTAGACCAAAATGAGAGAAAGGGAATTTGAATCAGGCACTAACCAACCGCCGCCATTGAGAGACGGCGATTCAGATCTGTTCAGGGCCGTTAACCGATCAATTTCGGGATGTTGCCTATGGGCAAAGCCGGTAGTTCAGAATTGTCGGACCGGTAAGAAGTTTTCCCTTGAAAACCTCGGCATAATGTTATATCTCAAAATTCGTTGTGCTGGCTTCCGGTAGGTCTAGATCTGGTCACAATACCAGGACAAAGGATTTTTGCGCCGCTTTCGGCGACGGTGTTACCGGGCCGGGTCCCGCTTTAAAAGGGAAGCTCTGGGATGTTGATTTTCTTCTTGACAAATTCCCCGCACGCGGGCAGTTATGGGCGGAGCTAAGGAATCTAACTTCATTGGTTCCGCAGGACGATGGGTATTCGTCCCTCGGAGAATAATTGTGGTTAATGACAAAAGGAGATGGCCATGTACGAAGTAGTAGTGGATGTTGACAAGTGTGTTGGTGATGAAGAATGTATTAATGTTTGCCCCGTGGATGTTTATGAACTGCAAGACGGCAAGGCCGTCCCGGTAAACGCTGAAGAGTGCCTCGGCTGCGAAAGCTGCGTTGAGGTATGTGAATCGGACGCGATTACGGTTACCGAGGTATAAGGCTCAATATCTTCGTTTTTAAGCCCTTACCAGGGCTGAAATTCAGGCCGGCTAATTCAGGGGGAATGACCTTCCCCCTGAATTCTTTTCATCCCCACCATTTTTATCTTTCACAGCACCTTCCCGACAGTCATTCACTATGTTTTGATCAGGCCTAATTCGAGCCGTTTGAAATGCTTCGGATAGACTTAAAAATGGGTAAATAGTGCTTGACACTGGTCGTTTCCTATACTACGGTTAACAGATTATGCAGTCCTGAGGAGGCTGACCGAAGCGTCTCTGCGGTCTCGCCCGACCGGCGGTCCGGCGTTGGTTTGACTGATTAGATCGGATAAACGTCTCCCGCTGACCGGGCTCGTTGATAACTTGAGGAGGGATTAGCAGCAGAAGGAGGGGGCTGAGGATGAATTCAATTGTTGTTTTGGTCATTGGCTTTTTGGTAGCTTATATCGGTTATCGGGTCTATGCTAAATACATCGATGCCAACGTCATCAAGGCTGACGCGAAGCGGGCGACTCCGGCTAAAATGTATATGGACGGCGTGGAATT
>JADFYC010000146.1 GCA_015233295.1 Deltaproteobacteria bacterium
CACCAGTGTCGTGATGGTCTCGTTGACCCCGGCCACGATCTTCCGAAAATCACCCTGATGCCTGGACGCGTCGGATCTGATGTCCAGATTCCCTTCTATGGCCGCTGTGGCCAGCATGTCGACATCAGCAATGAGCAGACTCACCGCATCAACGCACTGATTCAGGTTCTTCTTGATCTCATTGAAATCACCTTTGTATTCATCCGTGATCCGGGGCGGAATGTCACCTTTGGAAATCCGGTCGACATAATCCGCCGCCATTTTGAGGGGCTGGATGATCGCATCCAAGATGTCATTAGCGCCGGCCACGATCCCTCTAAAATCACGATGAATTATTTCCGGTTGCCCCCGGGTTCCCAACTTGCCCGCAGTCGCCGCGTCCTTTAACCGGTCGAATTCAGCCAGCAAGGATTGAATTATTCCGTCGACCTTCCGGGAAATAATCAGACCAATCAACAAGGTCGATATTGTCCCTATAATGGACAGCACCAACGTGGCCATGATCAATCGACTCGATTGCGCCTTGGCCTCTTTATGAAACTCGTCGACCTGCCGCTTATTCTGTTCTATGATATCATTCAGGAGTTTTTCACTGGCGTTGAAGGCTTCTCGGGCTTTACCCGTAGACAAGGCTAAGGCTTCTTCATGTCTTCCCGTACTCTCCGCCTCCAGCACCTGGCGGTGCATCTTTCTCCATTCCTCCCAAGCTATCTTGAAGCTATTCCATACTTTTTGCTCTTCTTGCGTCCGGGGCAAGGCTTCATAGATTTTCAAGCCTCCTTCAACGTTCTTCCAGGTCTCCTCAAGCCGCTTTAGTTGATGTTCTTTGTCTGCGCGTAATTCTGGATGGATAATGGTCCGCTCCGCCCGTTGGATAGCCGTCTTGGCTTCATTGATGATCCCAAGCCCCAAAATACTAGGCAACCGATCTGAGGCGACCACTTCAACGTTGTCATTGACCTTAACCACGGCCCACCAACCTAAAGCGCCGACCATTAACAAAAGGACTGCAATCAGGACGAAACCGCCGGTCACCATCATCTTAATTCTTAAATTTTTCATAAGATGCCTCACCTTTCAATGCTATCGCCATTTATTCAACCCCAACTTGGCGTTGCCGGTTACTTGTTGCTGGTTGCTGATTGCTGATTGCTGGTTTTTCTTAACGAATAACAGCAGTCAGCGTGAGCCTTTTAAAAGCGCCAATCATGATCGTATTAAATATATCCGGCGACCGGCGGTCTAATAACGCTCAAACTCATCTTCATCAGAGTCAGCCATCTGTAAGGTTATCCCTTTTTTCTCATCTCCGGCGGATGATCGCCCAGTCGAAGAGGATCCTCTCTTAGAAGAGTTATGCGAGAGCATTGCGGGGCGGGAGGTCTTTCTCGAACCTGCCGTCATCCCGCGTCCCAACTTTGACCGAGGCCGCGGTGAATTTTGCCCATCCGACTGGTGCTCTAATCTAAAAAAGGCGATTATTTCTTTAAGTTGTTCCGACTGGGCCGACAATTGTTCGCTGGCGGAAGCCATCTCCTCCGAGGCACTGGCATTTTGTTGCACCACCTGGTCAAGTTGCTGGACAGCTTTGGAGACCTGTTGGATACCGTCGGCCTGTTCATTGCTGGATGAGCTAATTTCTTGAATTAATTCAGAGGTTTTTTGGATATCAGGGATGATGGTTTCGATCAACCGGCCGGCGTGCTCAGCCACTTCCACACTGGTGGTCGACAGGCTGCTGATCTCTTTGGCCGCATTCTGACTCCGCTCAGCTAATTTACGCACTTCCGCCGCAACCACAGCGAAACCTTTGCCGTGCTCCCCGGCCCGGGCCGCTTCAATGGCGGCATTAAGCGCCAACATATTAGTCTGGCGAGCAATTTCCTCAATAATGCCAATTTTTTCAGCAATACTCCGCATCGCCTTCACGGTCTCTGCCACAGACCGACCGCCTTCTTGGGTGTCGTTAGCCACTCTAATGGCGATGGCCGCGGTTTGCTTAGCGTTGTCGGCGTTTTGAGTCACGGTGCTGCTCATTTCTTCCATCGAACTGGACACTTCTTCGACGCTGGCGGCTTGCTCGGAGGCCCCTTGGGACATTTCGGTGGCCGTGGAGCTAATCTCTTGACTTCCCGAGGCCACCTGGTCCGTGACGGTTTGAACGTTTGAGACGACCTCTCTCAGGTCTTTGACCATCTTGTCCAGGGCGATCATCAAGGCATCATTTGTGGACCTTGCCTCTACCTTGACCATCAGATTTCCAGATGCGATTTCCTGGGCCAGTTTGGCCACCTCATTCATGGCGTCGATCAGTAAATTCAAATTCTTCTTAATTTCATTAAAATCACCTCGATACTCATCAGTAATCCTTGACGGAATATCCCCTTTGCTGATTCGGTCCACATACTCGGCCGCCACATTCAAAGGACCGATCACCGCATCCAGGGTGTCGTTGACCCCGTGCACAATATCTCGGAAGGCGCCCGAGTGCCTGGAAGCATCGGCCCGGGTGGCCAGTTTACCGGCTACTGCGGCCTGGGACAGCATCCCCACGTCGGCCACCAACTGGTTGAGAGTTTGAATCATCTTGTTGAACGACAGGAGCAGCACGCCTATTTCATCTTTGGTGCCGGCTTCCAATTTGACGTTCGTCTCTCCGCCAGCTAGTTTCTCTGCCGCTTCAGACAGACTCCTGATCGGCCGGCTGATAATCTGGGCCAGGAACAGTCCAAGCACAACGGCCAGGACCACGCCGCCCACGGCCATGCCGGTGCACAGATTTTGGGCGTCAGAGGCCTTGATCTCGTTCTCTTCAGCCCTCTTCTTGGCCACGTTGATCTTTAATTCAAGTAGCTTTTGGGTCGATTCTTGAACAGTTCTAGCTACTGGAGCCGCCTCGCCCATCAACAAATTAAATGCCTCTTCTTTTTTGTTTTCCAGAGCCAGAGAAATAACCTTCTCTCTCATGGGGAGATACTTCTCCATCACTGCTTTCAGGTGTTGGAATTCCTTGCGGACTTCTTCGCGCACGATGGACTTCTCAAACGTTAGCAGGCTGTCATCGACGGCCTTGTCGTGTTCTTTAATTCTGGTAACAATCTCCTTAAGTTGATCCACATTTTTGATGAGGACTATTTCTCTCAAATTGGCCCGAATCCGTTGGTACCTGACGGCTGCTTCCGCTATATCGCCTAAGGGTTTGGTATCATGTTCATACATGGCTTTGCCGGCTTCTTCGATCTTGTGGACATTTATAACGCCGACAAAACCGATGAGTCCGGCGATCAAAGCCACCAAGATGAAACTGGACAGAAGCTTTGTTCTGATTTTCAAGTTATAGAACCAATTCATTGTCATCCTCCCGATATCTACTGATTGACGGATAGATTACGATCAGGCCAACTCATACAACGTTGGGACTCACCTTTTAGAAGATGAGTTTCTCTTGTTCCGTCCAGCCTAAAGATGGTTTCGTTATTAAAAGCAAAAATCATGCCACAAAGTGTCTGCGACATAACAAGTTAATTATACATGGTAATTAAATCATGGCTCCACAAGATAACTCGTTGTTTTTCCGTGTCCACCCTTGATCCATGCCACAGGCTCAAAGTCAAAAATATAATCTATTTAACTAATCGGTATGTTGTTTGAAAAAGAAATACGGCGGTCCGGGTGGCTTAAGGGCTGACCCCGCGCCTGGAAAACAAAATAAATCAAACCAATTGGTTGATTCACCTGAAAGGTTGTTAATAAATCAGTTATCCTTAATACAACCCCGGTATCCCGTGCCGAAGCATGATCACGAAAGTGAACACCATGTTCAATAAAGTGAACGAACTGATCCTCTCAATCAAGGACAGCCCAAGATGGCGGCCATCCCCAACTCGGGTAGATTGCACCTGTATGGTAGTTTGTTGCTTCAACACCTGGTTGATCATCCCGGCGTCTATAATACCCGCCCCAACCCTTCCTATGATGATTTCGCCTGTTGCCGCAATCCTAAATTCAACTGTTCGTTGCTATTGATTCATCTTCATCAGGAGACAGTTTCAATTGCCGGCGGCCTTTCCAGAGGCCATTGTGTCGATGAGACCAAAGACTATAGAAATATGTCGCCTTTCTAATCCGACCAAGACGCAGTTGAGAATCGCTCCCGAGATTAGTCTTACCTTTTTCGGCTTGCCTGGGCATAATAATCCCGGGAGGTGAAACATGGAATACCTTGATACGCTGTCCGTCTATGATTGTTTGGCCAAAGCCGGATTGCCTGATGCGGCCAGCCGGGTGCTTTCCGAGGTTTTTAAAGACCACACGCAGCAGCAACTTGAACTACTGGCGACCAAAAAAGACATGATGATCTCTTTGTGGCAGGCCCGGAGGCGTTGGTGCGGTTTTGAGTTGCCTGAAGATTCTTTGTGGTTTAGGAATGATGCCCCCGATACTAAAAACATACCAAAAAAAGGATGTGCTGTCATTTAGAAAATAACAGTTCGGACCTGAGTGGGATCAGGCTTCAATTGGGGTCAAAAATATGTCTTATCGCTACGACCGGTCTCCCAAGTCCGAATTTGCCGCTGGATCCAAAGCGATGACGGAAATTTGACACCGCAATGGGAGAAAACCGCCCGGCGCCGGCTTGTTTGTTGAGGCCCCGCCGCAGGGTGGCGCTTCGCTGATCCTGGGTCTATATCCCCAATATGCGTAGCCCTTTATTCAATGACTAGACGTCCACTTTTCACAAAAGGCACGATAATTGCATTACTCCTCACCAAACGATTCAGTCAGATTTTTCTCCACGTGATCTGTTATTAGTTACCGATAAAATCAGTATGAGGAGGTTCAAACGTGTCTCGATATCAATTTATCATAGTACTATGTCTGGTTATGTTAGTTCCAATGCTGGCCGTGACTGGAGGATGTTCCCAGACCGGAACGGAAACTTCAGATAAAACGGTCACCCACCAGGACATCGATAAGGGGCGTCCTCCGGCCAGCGTCTCCTTCGTTAGACTTTTCCGTCCTGTATCCACTAAATAGCCACCTTTATAAAATTACATTTGAGGAGGTTTGACCATGTCCCGCCATTCATTCATTATGATCTTATGTCTGGCTATACTGGTTCCAATCTTAGCCCTGTCCGAGGGTTGCACCATCGTCAGGTCGGCAAATCCCGAGGAGATGGTCACATTCCGGGCCACGGGCAAAGGGCATCCGCCGGCTGACGCCACCAGTGAAGCCGAGGCCAAGCTAATGGCCGAACGGGCCGCCATCGCCGACGGCTACCGCCAACTGGCCGAACGGATTAAAGGTATGTTGGTTCGAAGCTATACCACCCTTAACCGCCAATCCGTCAGTCATGATGTCGTTCGAGTTGAAACTGAAGCTTATCTGAGACATGCCGAAGTCATGGCCATCCGACATAATGCCGACCGGATCGTGGAAGCCGATGTTAAGGTATCTTTCCAACCAAGTTACGGCCTGGTCCTTGGCCCGATCACGGCCTATTAAAGGACCCGGGCGACATTCAGCCGTCGGACGGCTCCCCCGGCCCCCGGTGTTGACTAACCACTAACCGAATATGGTTAATTATGACCAGTTATGGCCTTGGAACAAATATTATCAGACAATTGACCCTGGCCGGGCTCTTCACCTGCTTGCTGGCTTCAGGCGCCCAGGCCTGGTGGAATCAAGAACTGATCAGGATGGACTTGACCGAAGTGATATCCAGAAACCGGCTTATCCAGGCTCAAGCCAAAATGATCATTGATGATCGCCCTGCCCTGGGCCGGGAGATGAGTTTCGAAACTTTGGGCCGAAGCCGAAAACCGGCCTCCAGCCAAGTCAATTCCGCCATCTTTTACGCGGCCGTCAACGCCTTTCAACAAGCGATGGCCCTACCCTGTGACGTTACGGTGGAAAATCTGTATGTCCAGGACCGCGGCCAGTCTTCCCGTGATGTCGTTAGAGTCCGGCGCAGTGCTTACCTGATGCCGGATTATAAAGTAATCAAAGCCACCCGGCTACCCGACGGGGAACTGGAGGTCCAGCTAAAGGGAAAGATTTGCTTTGCCCAAACTGGCCGACAATCGCCCAGTCTAATTCCCCCAGACCAGCTCAATGATATATTCCACCAGTTCAAAGAGGAGGCCGGTTATGACGGACAGTTGACCAAGATGTTGGTAAGCGGCCTGGCCGGGGCCTATCAGATAGGCGCCCATGATTTTCCGGAATTAATGATGGAAACCGCCGGCGGTCTGGCCGGAGCAATGAAGGATGAATGGACAGTTAGGTGGCATCTGGTCCGCCGTGCTTTTTCAAACACATCAGACTTTAATTCAATCGAAGGAGACCGACCATGAGGAGAATAGTTCTGAGCCTGATCCTCTTTGGGATAACCATGTGTTTGTCCTCAGTTCCGGTTGTCTCACCGGCTTGGGCAGGAGAAGAGGCGGCAGAACCTGATGAACATTTCAGGATCAACGCCCTGGAGCAGAAGAGGGACTACGAAGATAAGCTGGATCAATTTTCCAAGTCGATTGAGCAGATCCACCACCGCAAGACCGCCATCGAATCCAATACCGACTGGATGTACTCGCAAATGGGAAACTACAATAATCTTGACATCCATGCCCCAGGACCGCTGCGGGATGCGGTGAGACAAAATGACGGGAAAATCAAAACCGGCGAGAGTCAAATAGAGCAGCTCAAGATGCGGCAGGTGTTTTATCTCCGGAAGATGCGCACCCTCCGGGCCGAAGTGATTAAAACTTATGATACTCTGCCCGATTGGTGGACCCTGCAGCCCGAACATCTCCAGATGGAAAGAGAACTACTCGGAGGAATGGATTTACCCGCTGGATACGAAGAAAGAATAGTGCGGAAAACCGTATGGATGAGACGTGGCGGATCCATGGCCGGGATCACGGATGCGGTCAAGAGAAGCTCTATCTCCGGCATGGTGGACGTGCGGAAGGACAACCAGGGGGTCTACCTGGTCAATAGCCTGCCGATCCTATTCAAGTCAGGCAGATCCAAGATTGATAATCGGGCCCAAAATCTGGCCCGAGGGTTAGCCGCGTTGATCAAGGAACTGCCTGTCACCCGCGTCAAGGTGGAAGGCAATTCCGACAATGTCCCGTTCAAAGGGAAACCCATGGGGTCAAGTTGGGATTTGTCTATGGCTCGGGCCAATAGCTTCGCCCAGGCTCTGATTCAGTCCGGGGTACCGGCGGCGTTGATTACCGTTATCGGCAACGGTGATATGAAGTCCGCGGCTCCAAACACGACGAAGGCCAATCGGCAGCAGAACCGCCGGGTCGATGTCAGGGTCGAATTTGGAAAATAATGGTTGCGGGGTCCGGGTTGCGCGTTATGGGTGAACTATAGCACACGGCCTGGACAACTACCCTGTTATAACGGTTAGTCGTCTCCAGGCTGATCTCTCCTAAGGGAATGGATGAGAATAAATTCAGGTTTAACGAAGGGCAAAATCATGGTTGCGCCTCTTGACATAATTTAAAATTATGATATAATATCTTAAATTTAGAACTGGTTGAGATTGAATCAATAACCTAAAAAATTCCCTTGCCGACTAAAAATATAAATTGACAAAAGTTAATATAGGAGTTAACTAAATCTTGATTGTCTCAGCGCGCCTACTAATTGAGGGAGCGAAACTCAATATCAGTGAAGTCGTCAAAAATAATCGGTCGGACTTCAGAGAGTTCTATGCGGAACTGGAGCAGGGTTTGCAAAGTCGACTGACCAAGCGGCTTGAGAGTATGGCTGAAAATGGACAAAGTGTTAACGAGACAAAGTTCAAGCACGAAAAAGATAAAATTTACGCCATCAAACTTAACTAAATTCGGATCTATTGTTTCTTCGATACGGACCGAAGATATCCTGAAAACCATCAGCTTATTCTTCTTACTCATGGCGTTATAAAAAAGAAGGATAAAGCCGACCCTGAGGACATACTTCGGGCTATAAGGCTACGTGAAGAATATCACAAGCAAAGGAACCACCATGAAAGCACATAGTTGGTTCAAACAAGAATTGGAACGTGTCAAAGACACCTTTGAGTACAAATTAGAAGGCTTGGAACTGGATATCACCGAAAACATCCTGAAGGTCATGGAAGAGAAGGACATCAGCAGAGCGGAACTGGCCAAGAAATTGGGAGTCAGTAAGGCGTCCATTTCTAAAATGTTAAACTATGGGTCCAACATAACCATCCGACGCCTTCTTAGCCTGGCAGACGCACTGAACTGTGAACTCACGGTGAATATAGCCCCCTGTGCTCAGACTACAAAGGAACCGGTGTTTGCCGACACGCGCAAGGGCGTAACCAAGTCCCCCGTGGTTCTCAAAAGGTGTGAATACCCGACCAAGCCAAAAAACAAAATTCCTGAATTTGTCTCAGAACAGTCGACTATTGCCGACAATTATAACCAGCAAGGATATAACTCATTATGGTCTTAATGCAAGTCAAAGACATCCGGATGATGTCCGCATCCTTTCAGATGAATCAAGACTATAGTGAAGAAGTTCATCCTGAAACATTCAGTTACGGACTGCAAATAGAAAGCCAGCTCGATGAAAGCGGAAGATCACTGATTGTA
>JADFYC010000147.1 GCA_015233295.1 Deltaproteobacteria bacterium
TGTCGATCCATGTTGAACCTTCCCGCTTAATCGCCGACGTCCTCCCCATGCTGGGGCTGAACCCCAATCCCGAAATCTTGAGACGATATCTGACGCTGGCGGAAAGACTATTGAGTTACCGGTGCTTGAAGGGACGGAAGGGGAAAAGGCAATCGATATATCCAGGCTCCGGGAATTGACGAAATACATCACCCTTGATCCTGGATTCGCCAATACGGGGAGCTGCCTCAGTTCCATTACTTTCATGGATGGAGAGAAAGGAATCTTACGTTATCGGGGTATCCCGGTCCAGGAGCTGGCCGAAGAATCTTCGTTCGTTGAGACTGCTTACTTATTGATTAACGGCAAATTGCCTAACAGCAACGAACTCAACAGGTTCCGGATGCTGCTCAACGATCACTCCCTGGTTCATGAAGACATGCGAACCTTTTTCCAAAATTTTCCCAGGCAGTCCCATCCCATGGGCATTTTGTCTTCAATGGTTACCGCATTACGGAGTTTCTATCCGGCCTTAGAAGGATTATCCGAGACGGAAGAGACCACCATCACCCTAACCCGACTCCTGTCCAAGGTGCGGACGATGGCCGCCATGTCCTATAAGATGTCGCGTGGCCACATGGTCGTATATCCCCGGCCCGATCTGAGCTACTGCGCTAATTTCCTTAACATGATGTTTGACAGCCCGGTCAAGCATTACCATATTGATGATGATCTGGTCCAGGCTCTGAATGTTTTCTGGATTCTTCACGCCGATCACGAGCAAAATTGCTCCACCGCGGCAGTGCGCCTGGTGGGGAGCGCCCGAGTCAACCTGTATGCCGCCATTTCAGCCGGCATTGCCGCCCTCTGGGGGCCGTTGCATGGCGGGGCCAATCAAAAAGTGATCGAGATGTTGGAGGAGATTCAAGCAAATGGAGGAGATTCAAGGCCATTCATAGAACGGGCCAAGGACAAAAAAGACCCCTTCCGGTTGATGGGGTTTGGTCATCGGGTGTATAAAACTTATGACCCGCGGGCCAAGATCATGAAGGCTATGTGTGATAAGGTCTTAGATAAACTCCATACTCATGACCCGTTGCTGGATATTGCCGTCCAGTTGGAGGAAGTCGCCCGAAAAGACCAGTATATCATCGACCACAACTTGTATCCCAACGTAGATTTCTACAGCGGCATCGTTCTTCGGGCCCTGGGTATCCCGACCAACATGTTTACGGTTATGTTCGCCATTGGGAGGCTGCCTGGGTGGATTGCGCAGTGGAAAGAAGACGCCAGTGATCCGAACTGGAAACTGTCCCGGCCTCGCCAGATCTATACAGGTCCCAATCTAAGCCACTATGTCCTGATTAAAGAAAGGGGATAACTTATCCCGCCCGGCAACTGCCGCCGAACTGACAAACAATAACTAAAGCCGCCGAAGAAAGTGTCATAATTTCCCCCGGCGGCTTTGGTTTATTCATCCGTTGATAAGGACGATGGTCAGGCGTTCGCGGCTTGATATGCGGCGCTTTCAGCCAGTTTCGCGGCCCGAGTGCCCCTCCACATGCTGACCAGGATAATCACGGCGCCAGTCATCAGGGCAATGCACATGCAGATAAAACTTACCTTGCTCAGAAAATCCGTGGTTACTTCAGATACGGAAACCAAGCCAAGCTGACTCAGATATTTTGGTACGCAAAGCCCCCGGCTGACAGCCACGATCAGCATGATTGTTCCCATAACGATCTTAATCATGTTTTCCTTAACATAGGTCGTTCCAATAGCCCCCAGTTGCACTCCTAAGAGAGACCCGCCCAAAATGATCAAAGTAAGTCTAATATCTACCATCCCATGAGCCGCCCAGTTCACTGAGCCGCCGAAACCCATAACAAAAGCTATGACCAGTTCCGAAGCCGAAGCGATCAGGCTGGACACACCCATGACGTAGATCATCCCAGGTACGCCGACAAATCCACCCACCGCAATCGTGGCCGCCAACAAGCCGGTGGCGAAACCCACCGGAATGGTGAACCACAATGAGATGGTGATGTTTGCTTTCTTAAAATGAATCATTGGTGGAAGATTAATGGACTGCAACCAGACGGCAATTTTTGTGACCTTCTCTTCTCCACCGGATTTCGCGGTCTTCCAGGCGTCATAAAAAACATATCCACCCACCACGACCAGCACCAACACAAAAGACAGGCTGACATACAGGTCTGATCCCACCGCCCCCCACTTACTAAGGATCATGTTCTGAATTTTTATTCCTACCTGGACTCCGAGGATGGCAGAAGCGGCCATAACCAGACCCAGCTTGATATCCACCTGGCCATACTTATAACGTTTATAAGCGCCCACTAAAGCCTTTGGGAATTTGTGACACATATTACTGGCCACGGCCACTGTTCCGGGGACGCCCAGGCTCATCATTCCCGGTGTCAGGACGAAAGCGCCGCCCGACCCAATGAATCCACTGACCAACCCCCCGACAAACCCAACAAGGAACAAGAACGTTATGGACCACAGACTCAAATCAATGAATTGACTTCCATCAACCAAGCTATGCATAAAAGTCTCCTTTTTTTCTTGATAACCTGAAGTAATTAAAATAATCTTAGAACAGATTCGATTGTTTTGACCTAAGGCTTAAGCCTGTTTCCAGAATTAGGCCGGTCTTCACCGGCTCCAATCGGGGTATCTCCCACCATGGGTAACGGATGGTGTAATCATGTCCCGGTTAGGCCTGACTGGTCAGGGATATCGAAACCGGGACGACGAAGCGAAGAGTCTCAGCCAGGGCCGGACAATCAGGTATCATTTATATGTTGTGATAATTATTGATATGGGCATAAACACGCGGTCTCTTGCGGGCGGATACTCTCGGTTGAACTACCTTTCGTTCCGCGACACGTGGTTGTTCAGTTTTGCGGGCAGAAATACCTAGTAGTGACCATAAGTTGCTGGCAAATGCCCCGTGAGCGAAGGAGAACACAAACACGGTGGCGATGGGCAACGCCGCACTCCATCCACCTTGAGTAAAAAGCTTCATCACAACACCGGCATTGGAGAATACGGCGGCATACAAACCGACCGTAAGAAGACCGTAACCAACTGTTTGGGCGAATAGCATTTTCTTTGATTTCGTTTCTACATTAGCCATGATGTTTCCTCCTCTGTTCTGGCCGTTTGAATTAATGCAAAAAACCGGTATATTAGCATAGGAGGCAATCGTTTCCTCGATCGCCTTTGATTCCGTAACAACAAATTCTATTCGTTTGATCTGGTGATGGATTTTTTCGACGATTTGGCCTGCATCCCCGAACCTGATCTCATGTTCACAAACAATCTTTTTTTGCCTGGCCCGTTGTTTGAACACGGCGGCCGACTCGATAGCTCCGAGGGAAAAACGTTCATCTTGATAACGTTGATATGATTGGCTATATTGTTCGTCCCCAGGAATCCCGACACTCAACGCAAGTAGATCATAGCCAAGTCGGTCAGCCAGTGTGATGGCATAATCCATCAGACCATGTGAGAATCGATCCTCCTGCCCAATCACCAGGATCTTTCTCCGATCCTTCTCCACTGCATTCACTTTGCCGGCTTTGATTAGCACGTCCTTCTCCTTTTTTGACCCGCATTCCAATGAGCGGTTCTTGATTTGCATCTTCATGGTTGCAAAACAGTATTACAAGTTGCGTGCCAATAAATGTAACTAGCTTAATTAATAAATAATATTATCAATAATGGACATGACTGATCTCTGCCCCGCTTATCGTGTCTGCTGCATTTTGCAACGCGTTCCAGGTAGAAGAAAAAACTGTTTATATTTTAAGTATGTTATCATGTGTTGCAGGAATCCGGGATGGTGTTGCATAATTCAACAGCAGGAGACTCGCCTTACTGGTTGCGAGTTGCTCGGTGCTGGTTCCAGGTCGTCCAGTAACCAGAAACCAGCAACAAGGAACAAGCAACCAGTAACCGTGATAAAACCATAACTAAAGGAAGGATCATCTTATGACCTTTTTCCAGAAGCCCAAAAAATCGGAAGAGCCGGCCGAGCCGGTCAATCAAGAATTGGCCGACCTGCGGACCGCCATTGAACGGGTCCAACTACCTGATGCCGCTGTGGCCGTAGCCAAAAAGGAATTGGAGCGTTTAGAGAAAATGGACCCGGGGCTTCCTGAGTACACCATTGGATCAAATTACATTGAATACCTGACTTCGCTTCCCTGGACCCACTTCACAGAAGACAATCTGGATATGAAGCGAACAGAGGATATCTTGGAGTCACAACATTACGGACTCAAGCACGTGAAGGAACGGATCCTGGAATACCTGGCCGTGAGAACACTCTGTAACCTCCGCACCGGCAATATCTTAGTGGTGGATGACGAAGAAATCGCCAGGATCAATATGGAGCACGTGTTACGCAAAGAAGGCCATCAGGTCACCACCGCCTGCAATGGGATGGAAGCACTGGATAAACTTAAGAACCGTGAATATGACCTAATCCTGACTGATTTCAAAATGGAAAAAATGGATGGGATGCAACTGATCAAATCCGTGAAGCAAATCGCCCCCCGCACCCAGATCGTGATGATTACCGGCTACGCCACGGTCGATTCGGCAGTGGACGCTTTGAAAACAGGTGCGGCGCACTACTTATCTAAGCCGATCGACCTCAATGAATTACGGGCCACGGTTAAGGAACTTTTGGATAAGAAGAAATATATGCAAATGAGCCGCAGTCCCATTCTTTGTTTTGCCGGCCCTCCCGGCACGGGTAAAACCTCGATTGGGAGGTCCATTGCCGAGGCTTTGGAAAGGAAATTCGTCCGGATGTCTCTGGCCGGGATGCGGGATGAGGCCGAGCTGCGGGGACACCGGCGGACTTACGTCGGGGCCATGTCGGGGAGGGTGATGAATGAGATTAAGCGCATGGGGGTGAGAAACCCGGTCTTTATGCTGGATGAGATTGACAAAGTTGGGCAGGATTTCAGGGGAGATCCGGCTTCGGTGCTTTTGGAAATACTTGACCCCGAGCAAAACAGCCATTTCATTGACCACTATTTGGATGTGCCGTTTGATCTGTCCGGAGTAATGTTTGTGGCCACAGCCAATGTCGTGGAAAGGCTCCCGGAACCCTTATTAGACCGGCTGGAGGTCATCAATTTTCCGGGTTATACTGAAAATGAAAAAAAGAATATCGCCTTCCGCTATCTCATTCCCCGGCAAATTAGAGACCATGGCCTGGCCGGAATGGGGTTGGAATTCACACCGGAAGCCGTGGGCAAAATAATTCGGGAGTACACCCAAGAGGCCGGCCTTCGGAATCTCGAACGGGAAATCGCCACCATTTGCCGTAAATCCGCCCGGATTTGTTTACAAACTCAAGAAGATTCGCACCCTATAAAAGTGGATCCCACCTTGGTCGAATCGCTGCTGGGTCCCCGGAGATTCACTCACGAAACCGCCGAATCCGAAAGCCGGATTGGGGTCACAACCGGTCTGGTCTGGACGGAGATCGGAGGCGAAATTATTTTCGTCGAGGCAACCTTTATGAAAGGAAGCCAGCAACTTATCTTGACCGGATCGTTGGGTGCCGTGTTGCGGGAGTCAGCTCAAACGGCCCTGAGTTACATCCGGAGCCATGCCGCAGAATTTGGTCTTGATCCGGATTTTTTTCGAGAGATCGATATCCATATTCACATTCCGGCCGGGGCCATCCCCAAAGATGGACCATCCGCCGGGGTGACCATCGTCTTGGCTTTGCTGTCCCTATTGACCGGCAGACCGGCCCGCCAAGATGTGGCCATGACGGGTGAACTAACCCTTAGCGGCCGCATCCTACCGGTGGCGGGTATCAGAGAAAAGATCCTGGCCGCTCAACGAGCCGGGTTAAAACGAGTTATTTTTCCAAAAAGAAATGAAGTGGATACAGCCGGCTTGGAAAAGGAAGTAACCGAAGGATTGGAAATAATTTTGGGAGATAACGTCCCGGCCTTGGCGGAAGTGGTTCTGATCCCCCCGGCGAGATCATGAATCCAGGTTGTACCGTCTCAGTTTACGCCAGAGCGAGACCCGATCTATGCTGAGAATGGCCGCAGCCTTAGTCTTATTGTAACTCACCTGCTGCAAGACCCAGGCGATGTATTCTTTCTCATTTTCTTCCAAAGTCATGAAGGGGTGCGGTCGATGAACCCGCAGACTGAGGTCAACGTCTTGGAGGTCACCAGGTAAGTGGCGGACTTCAATGGTCGTTCCTTCGGCGAGAGCCACGGCGCGTTCGATAATGTTCTCCAATTCACGAATATTACCGGGGAATTCATATGACATCAGTATTTCCATCACCTCATCGGAGATTCCGGTCACCGCCTTCCCCTGGGCGACATTGAAATACTTCAGGAAATGCCGGCACAACAGGGGGATATCATCCTTTCGCGCGGCTAAGTGCGGGACTGTCAAGGTAATAACATTGATGCGGTAGTAAAGATCCTGGCGGAAAGTACCCAACTCCGCCTCCCGTTTTAAGTCTTTGTTGGTCGCGGCCAGGACTCGGACGTCGATGGGGATTTCTCTGGTGCCGCCGACCCGCATGAGGCTCCTCTCTTGCAGCACCCGGAGCAGTTTCACCTGCATGGAGACGGGCATATCACCAATCTCATCCAACAGGATGGTCCCGCCGTCCGCGACCTCAAAGATCCCTTTCTTGAGGCCACGGGCCCCGGTGAAGGCGTCTTTTTCATGCCCGAATAGTTCATTAGTCAGCAGTTCTTCATTAAATGCCCCACAATTTACGGCCATGAACCGTTTATCAGCCCGATTACTCAGATGATGAATTGTCCTGGCCACCAGTTCTTTGCCGGTCCCTGTTTCCCCCAAGATCAAAACGCTGCAATCTGTAGGGGCGATTTGGGCGATCATGGTCTTCAGCGCCTCTACCTTAGGGCTGTTCCCAATTATTAACGGCCCCGTCTGTTGGTTTTTAACCTGGCGTTTCAGCTCCGACAGTTCTTGCCGTAGGGATCTTTTTTCCATCGCCTGCATGACCAGGTTGCGGACTTCGTCGAGTTGGTAAGGCTTGGAGAGGTAATGATAAGCTCCCTGGTGCATGGCTTCTACGGCTGAAGATACCGACGCATGGCCGGTAATCACGATGACCTCGGTTTCCGGATAGGATGACTTGGTGTGGCGTAACACCTCCATCCCGTCTACTTCCGGCATCCGCAAATCAGTCATGACCAGATCAAATTCCCGCTTTTTCAGCTCGGCTAAGGCCGCCTTCCCACCGTCTACACAACAGGTGTCATAACCTTCCTTTTTCAAGGTATAGGCTAAGTTCTCCCGGGCGATTTGTTCATCATCGACAATCAGGACGGCACCTGGGGTCATGACCACTATTCTTTCTCTGTTTGCGGAATCGACGGCAACCGGATAATAAATCGGCAACCTCCTTCCGGTTTGTTCTCTACGGAGATGGTTCCCTGGTGCTCTCGAACGATGCCGTAGACAATCGACAATCCCAATCCCGTCCCCACGCCCACCTCCTTAGTGGTGAAGAAAGGATCAAAGACCTTACCACGATCTGTCTCGGATATCCCGGTTCCGGTATCTTCGACAATGATGGCGGTCCACCCGTTGTCAGGCTCCGGTTTAGCCGAAATAGTGATTCGTCCCGGCGGTTCAGCGATGGCTTGAATCGCATTCATCAACAGATTCAGAAAGACTTCCTGCATCCGTTGCGTTTCTAACTGCAGCATAATATTACCGGGGACATCTCGAACGATTTCGATACCGGGAGGAACGTGGCTGGACATCAGCCTGACCGCTTTTTCGACCACGTCACAAAGACAGGCCGGACAAAGAGAAAATTTCTTGTCTCGGGAAAATTCCAAGAGTCCCCGCACAATATCTCGGGCCCGATGAACTTCTTGTTCCACATTGGTCAACATCTTATGGGCTAAGTCCGGGTCCATTTGACCAAATTCCTCAAGCAAAATCTGGCAGGAAGTGGAGATATTGTTTAATGGATTATTCAACTGGTGGGCGATACCGGAGGTTAGGATACCTATAGAAGACAATTTTTTGGCCTGGAGGAGTTGCTCCTGCCGTTTTTCCAGTTCGGCCACCATGCGGTTAAAGGCCTCGACCACCCGCTGGGTTTCGTCTCGGGTATCAATCACGGGCAAAGGATCGAAATGCCCTTGAGCAATTTTTAGGGTAGTCCTTTCAATCACGCGCAGCGGATTAAGGATCTTTCTAGAGACCATCGGGACCAGAAAAAGCCCCATGCCCAGAAAAATAACCAGGGCTGAAATCAGTTGCGTTTTCAGTGCGCGGATTATGGCGATGATGCTCCGGCGTTCATACACGGCGACGCGCATTGAAAGCTCTACAAGATTCTTACCTCGTTCCCGCAATTGTTCTTCTATCCCTTGCCTGGAGTGGCCGTCAATCTTGTGGGTAGAGGCGGCCATCTGAATCATCACCTGTCGATAGGCCACAAATTCCGTCTCCAGTTGCTTAAGCAAGAGCCGGTCGTGAACATATTGTGACTCTGACGAG
>JADFYC010000148.1 GCA_015233295.1 Deltaproteobacteria bacterium
GAGCGGAGTGTTGGTGGTGATGGCCCTTTATGTGTTTGGCCGGGCGGTCGGTCCCCCTGGATTGGGCTTCACATCCTCTCTGACCCTGTTGGCCTCGCTGTTATTTTCTCTTATCGGCCGGTCGGCATTACTGGATATGACGCTGACCTTATTCATCAGTCTATCTTTATTTTTCTTTTATTATGGTTGGCAATCCTTTGCCGCAGGTGGAAAAAAGGCTCAGGGCCGGTATTTCACGCTGTTTTTCGCCTTCATGGGCTTGGCCTTTCTGACTAAGGGGCCGGTGGGAGTAGTCATTCCCCTGCTGGTGATCGTCCCGTTTTTATTGCTGAATCGGAGCTTAATGCCGGTCATAAGGCGAATTCCCTTGTTGATCGGGCTAAGTGCGTTTCTGCTTCTGGCCGCCCCCTGGTATTTACTGGCCATGCTTCAAAATGGCCGCGCCTTTATTGACGGATTCTTTGTCAGCCAAAATATCAGACGATTCAGCGAAGTTCTGCTGGGCCACGGCGGTGGCTATTTCTATTACTTGCCGGTCCTTATCTTGGGTTTTTTCCCTTTCTTCGGGTTTGCCATTCCCACCGCAGTACGGGCGGTGCGGGCCATGCCCTGGCAGCCCAGACCGGTGACCAGAGATAACCAGGCTGCAATTTTTTGCCTGATCTGGGTGTCGGTAGGTCTGATTATTTTTTCTGTAGCCCAGACCAAGCAATTTAATTATATTCTCCCGATTTTCCCACCGCTGGCCATCCTGGCCGGATTATGGTGGCAGGATTATCTGGACGGTCAGCCCAAAAGTCTCTGGGAGCGGCGAGTGGGGGTGGCCGGCGTGTTGGTGCCTGCGGCTATTTTAGCCATCGTTTTCGCGGCTCTGCCCAGGTTTCTTGTTTCCGAACAGTTTTCCCAACTTATGGCCAAAGCTAATACGGCCAGACCTGATTCCTTCGAATATGCCTTCGGCGCGGGCGACATTAGTTTCGGGTGGGTACCGTATTTGTTGTTGCTACTGTTGCCGGCCGGAGCGGCAGGATTCTTCCATCTTTTCCAAAAAGGGGAACGAAAGCAATCGTTTATCGTCATCATAGCCATGTCTATGATATTTCAGGCTCTGGTCTTTCTCCAGTTGTTCCCCACCGCCGCGGCCTACATGCAACAACCGGCCAAGGAGTTGGCCCTGACCATTAAGTCCGGGGCCCGACCTGAAGCGGTGGTGGCCACCTATGGCCTGTATAAACCCAGCCTGTTCTTCTACGTGGCTCGCCCGATAATGCACATCAAAGTCCCGGAGAAAGACAAGCTCAAGCAATTCCTGGCCTCCCGATCAGAAGGTTATCTCCTATCTCGCGAAGTCTTTCTTAAAGAGCTGCAACAAGATAGTAATTTTCATCTGCTGAAATTGGCCGGAGGCTACATCCTGGGGTATAATAAGCAGATCGACATGCGGCGGTGAGTTTTTTCCATCTGCGAAATCTGCGGATGCATTTCTGCCTCCTAATTAATAAAACTCGTCGAGCTCAGGTTATAAAGAAACGCCGAAAGGACAAATCTATGGGTTACGCTTCAAAAATGAGGATAGTGGTGATCGCTTTTCTCTGGCTGTTGGTTCAAACAGGGTGTGAGCAAAACTCTAAACCGCAACCGCCCAGACAGGATTCTAAGGTCCTTAGGATTGACAACGGGCCAATCGCCCGACAGGCCAACGGTATTTACAAAGGTCTGCCTTATGCCGCTCCGCCGGTAGGCGAACTACGCTGGAAGCCGCCGCAACCAGTCAACAGTTGGACTGATGTCCGCAAATTTACCCAATTTGGGCCGGTTTGCCCCCAGCCGAACCATGACGGTCAGATGAACGAAGATTGCCTTTATCTCAATATCTGGACTCCGGCCAAAAGCTCTACTGAGAAGTTGCCTGTAATGGTCTGGATCCACGGCGGCGCCTTCGTGGCCGGTTCAGGTTCGGATGAGATTTATGATGGCGAGGCGCTGGCTAAAAAGGGCGTGGTGGTGGTTACGATCAATTATCGTCTCGGCGTCCTCGGTTTCCTGGCCCATCCCCTTCTTTCCCGTGAATCGCCCGATAAGATATCAGGAAATTACGGTATGCTTGACCAGGTGGCTGCCCTTAAGTGGGTGCACCGCAATATAGAACAATTCGGCGGTGACCCCGGCAAGGTGACTATCTTTGGGGAGTCAGCCGGCGGAACCAGTGTCGTCTTGCTTTTAGTCAATCCGGAGGCTAAGGGTCTGTTTCGTTCAGCCATTGCCCAAAGTCCGGCTTTAGTCGGGATGCTCCGGCCTCTCCGGCAGGGGCAATTAAATGTGACCCCGGCCGAAACAGTGGGAGAAAGGCTGGCTGAAGAACTCGGGACCAATGAATCAGAAAATATCTTAACTTCGTTACGCCAAACTCCGTGGGATGAAATGACAGAGGCCGCCGCCGGCTTGGAAGAAAAATACGGGGTGGAAATCACCCGTATCGTTTTCGGACCAACGCTGGACGATAAGATCATACCTGATCATCCGGTCAGACTACTGGACGCCGGTCGGTACCATCAGGTGCCTCTTGTCGTCGGCATATGCAAAAACGAAAGCACCATTTTTCTGCCTAGTTTCGGTCCGTCCCCGACGCTTGAAGAGTATCAAAAATATCTGAAAACATCCTTTGGGGAAAAGGCTGATGAGGTGCAAAAACTCTTGCCGGCCTCAAACCAGGCGGAAGTTTGGGGAAAATTGGATCGGCTGGTATCGGCGAAATGGTTTGGAGCGGCGGTTAATTATCTGGCTCGGACCAGGTCGAACGATAATGCTCCGCACTGGCTTTATTATTTCTCTCACCAGGCGCCCCCGGAAGCGACCATGATCCTGGCCGCTGACACGACCAGGAAAGCGGTTCCTATAGAAAAATTAGGCACTGTACATGGATCGGAATTGTTTTATGTCTTTGGCTTTACCGAATCATTTCTCGATTTCGAGCAATCGGATCTGGATCTGTCCGACAAGATGATGACTTATTGGGCTAATTTTGCCAGGACCGGGAATCCTAACGGCGAGAACTTACCATTTTGGCCGGCTTACGCTTCAGCTAAACAAGGCGCTTATTTAGAGTTCGGCCAATCCATTGCAGCCAAGTCGGGTCTTGAGCCCAGGCTTTATCCGCTGATAGAAGGCACCTGGTTTAAGCTGGCCTATTAATACCTGATTTCGACTAGTTAGCTATGCAATTAGGCAATCGAGGTTGACAGACCATGATTTAATCCACAGATTGGACCGATTTACGCAGATTAGACAAGACGAATGATCGCAGGTGCCTGTGGGGCTAATCAATCTGCGTTCATCTGCGAAATCTGCGGATTCATCACCGCTTCCCAAATTGATCATACTCGTTGAACTCAGGTTATTGTAGCTATTGTTGGGAGGCGCGCAGGGCCTGGTCCAGGTCGGCGATGATATCATCGGGATGCTCTATCCCGACCGATATCCGGACTAGATCCGGCGGGACTCCGGCCTCCTGTTGCTGGGCCGGCGTAAGTTGGGAATGGGTGGTGCTGGCCGGATGGATGACCAGGGTCTTGGCATCCAAGATGTTGGCTAAGTGTGAACAGAGTTTGACGGACTCAATGAATTTTCGTCCCGCCTCCAGTCCTCCTTTAATCCCGAAGCCAAACACTGCCCCCGGGCCGAGCGGAAAGTATTTCTTGGCCCGGTTATGATCATGGTGACTCGGCAGCCCGGCGTAATTGATCCAGGTCACATCCTCATGTTTGTCCAGGAATTCGGCGACCAGTTGGGCGTTTTGACAATGCGCCTTGGCCCGGAGCGGGAGGGTTTCCATCCCTTGAAGGATCAGGAAGCTATTCATGGGCGCCGGCGCCGCGCCGATGTCTCGGACCAACCCGGTGCGGAGTTTAACGCAAAATGCGGTGCATGGTGTCCCCTCCAGGGTGCATAAAGCCTCCCAGAAGTTGATGCCGTGGTAGTTGGGGTCGGGGTCGGTAATTTCGGGAAACTTACCCGAGGCATACCAATCAAAACCGCCGCCTTCAACTATGGCCCCACCGATACAGGTGCCGTGGCCTCCGATTATCTTAGTCAAGGAATAGACCACCAGGTCGCATCCATGGTCGAGCGGATTGAAAATGGGCGGCGCGGCCACCGTATTATCAAGAATAAAGGGAATCCGGTGACGATGGGCCGCCTCGGCTATGCCATCCAGGTCATCCACGTTGCAGCGGGGGTTACCAATGGTTTCAGTGAACAACAGCCGGGTTTGGTCATCGATGGCGGCCTCAAAATTATTGGGATCGGATGAGTCGACAAACCGGACCTCAATGCCGAACCGTTTCAAGGTGGTGGCGAAAAGGGTGTGAGTGCCCCCATACAGGTTGGAACCGGAGACGATATTTTGGCCGACCCCGGTGATGGCTGTAACCGCGTAGAAGATGGCGGCCATGCCTGAGGAAGTAGCCACGGCAGCCGCGCCACCATGGATGGCGGCCAACCGCTTTTCCAGGACATCCGTGGTCGGATTCATGATCCGGGTATAGATAAACCCCGACTCCTTAAGGGCAAAAAGATCGGCCGCGTGGTTGGTATCCCGAAACAGGAAGCTGGTTGTCTGATAAATCGGAACCGCCCGAGACCTGGTTTCTGAGTCCGGAGTGTGCCCGGCGTGTAAGGCCAGGGTCTCTACTCGCCTTTCTTCTTTTTTCATAATTTCTCCTGGAGGCAGACAGTTAACCGCTAATAATGTAGTTTTTCTTCTCCTTTAATATCCGATTGGCCTCGTCCAGGTCAAAGGCTTCGGGATCATAGTTCTTGCCCACTCGGTCGGTCATTCTTTTATGCTGAGGATGATTGGGGTCTCTGATGGCTTCCAAAAATTGTCCATAACCCCAGGCGCCGCCGATATCTTCCGGCGGGCAGCTTCTTTTCCCGTCGGTACAAACCGGATAATGCTTCCCCTCTTCGATGGGGAGGATGTTTTGGATGACAATCAGATGCTCCCAGTTGTCGCCGAAGTCGTATTCGTATATCAATCTGGCTTTTTCTTCCGAGGCGACTTGATGCAACAACACTGAAGCCCTCTTTTCCGTCTCGGGGCCTGCAACCAAATCGTCAAGATCGTCATCATCGTCATCATCAAAGGGCTCTGAATAATAATTCCCGTCAATAATAAACTGATAGAGATGACGACCGCTCCAACCCATGACCAGTTGGATGATCCGGTGAAATTGGACTAACGAAATGTCATTGGTCACCAGAACTTTTCGCCAAATCGGCGGCCTGACCCCTCTCAAAGTAATTCGGACATGGTAGACGTACTTTGATTCCAAGCTCTTTTTCGAGGAATTCGCTTTTTTGCTTCGCTTGTCTTTCTGTAAAGGCACAACTCACTCCGGTAGAAGGAATAAATATCAACATTTGTCGGTGTTCCCCTGAGTATCGACGGTTGTTTGCCGCCGCCGATAAATGGCCGGGTATGGCGGGTGTGGCTACCGGCCGCCATCCTGAGACAAGAGTTAAGTTACAACAAGGCCGCGTCAACCGCAATGACTTTTTTTAAGCCGGGGTGAAAAAGCTTGACTTACGGCTCTGGATTGGGCTATCGTTATGAACGAGCGCTCAATCAACGAGGACCGCCTATCATGCTTATTCATCAACAAAAAGACATCCCCACCCTCATCAAAGACACCGGATTGGTCGAAACCCGCCGGCGGCAAATCGTCCAGGCGGCCGTCGATCTGTTTATTCAAAAAGGATTCCACAAAACCACCACGCGGGAAATAGCCGGCCGGGCCAACTTCAGTATCGGGACCCTATACGAATACATCCAGTCCAAAGAAGACATCCTCTACCTGGTCTGCGAGTTCATCCATTCCGAGATGGAAAAACAGGTCAAAGAGGCCATCAAACCGGCGGACACCGGTCGCGACACCTTAAAAAACGCCATCGACCGGTATGTCCGTGTTTGTGACCGGATGCAGGACCACATCTTGCTGATCTATCGTGAAACAGCATCTTTACCAGGAGATTCGATGTGTTATGTACTAAAGAACGAGGCCCGAATTACCGGCATGTTCGAAGACATCTTGACCCGAGGGAAGGATGACGGAACGTTGAAGTTGCGGCATCACCGGGGAATCACTTTGATAGCCCATAATATCACCGTATTGGGTCACATGTGGACCTTCCGACGGTGGTTTCTGAAAAAGGCATTTACGCTGGACGAGTACATTGAGTTGCAGACTTCCTTGATTTTGAACGAACTGTCCAACAACTCCGGGGCCGGGCTGCTATGAAAATCCGAACCTACAACACGCAACTCGTGACACGTAACCCGCAACATCAGGTTTAACCCACTTAAGCATGGAGAGATATTATGGTTGCCGAACCCACCCCTTACCGACCCAAGAATCATATTCGCCTGGTCACCGCCACCTCCTTGTTCGATGGACATGATGCCTCGATTAACATCATCCGGAGAATTTTGCAGGGCAGCGGGGCGGAAGTGATCCATCTGGGGCACAACCGCTCGGTGTCCGAGGTGGTGGACGCGGCCATCGAGGAAGATGTCCAGGGCATCGCCGTAAGTTGTTACCAGGGTGGACATGTTGAGTTTTTCAAATATATGATCGATTTGCTACGGGAACAGGGCGTAGAAGACATCAAGATCGTCGGCGGTGGCGGCGGTGTCATCGTCCCTGAGGAGATCCGGGAAATTGAATCCTATGGTGTCTACAAGATTTACTCCCCCGAAGACGGCCGCAAATTGGGCCTCCAGGGAATCATCAACCACACCCTGAGCGGCATGGATTTTCCTAAGCAACACGACGACATATCCGGGTTGATCGACCGGCTCGGACCCCAGCATAAACCGGCCGTGGCCCGGACTATCACCTTGTTGGAACGGGCCAAGATAGACCACGATGATGACGTCCTCCAGTTCATCGAATCTAGGCTGATCCAAAAAATCGGGGACAGACACGTTCCCACCCTGGGCATCACCGGGACCGGCGGCGCGGGCAAGTCCTCTTTGACGGATGAACTGGTCAACCGCTTCCTCCGTGATTTTCCGGCCAAGACCGTGGCTATCATCTCCGTTGACCCGACTCGCCGGAAGACCGGTGGAGCCCTCCTGGGTGACCGCATCCGGATGAACAGCATCAACAATCCCAGGGTGTACATGCGCTCTCTGGCTACCCGTGAATCACGCACCGAACTGTCGGAATGCCTGGCCGAGGCCATTCTGGTGGTCAAGGCCGCGGGGTTTGACCTGGTCATCGTCGAAACGGCCGGGATTGGGCAAGGTGACGCGGCTATTGTCCCGTTCGTGGATACCCCCATCTACGTCATGACTTCCGAGTATGGCGCGCCGTCCCAATTAGAAAAGATCGACATGTTGGATTTTGCCGACATGGTCGTGATCAACAAGTTCGACAAACGAGGCTCCGAAGACGCCTTGCGGGATGTGCGCAAACAAGTCCAGCGGAATCACCAACTCTGGACCACACCAGCGGAAGACCTGCCGGTTTATGGGGTTATCGCCGCCAGATTCAATGATGACGGAGTCACTGCACTTTACCACGCCGTCTTGGACAAACTGCATGACAAGACCGGCGCCTCCTTCCCGTCTTCCTTTCCCCGTAACGATATTAAGTTCTCCTCATCCAAAACGGTGATCATCCCTCCCGAGTGGGTCCGCTATTTGTCGGAAATATCTAATACGGTCCGGAATTATCACGTCAAAACATCCCATGATGCCGCCGCAACTCGGGAAGAATGGCATTTTTTCAAGGCCATAGATATCCTGCGTCGGCAGTACAAGGAAGAACCGACGCCGGACCTGGAAACGGCTATTCAGACCCTGACCGGCAGTTGGGAAGACGCCCGGAACCGGATCTCCGTGGAAAACCGCCAATTACTGGAAGGCTGGCCCAAAGTGGTCGCGACCTACTCCGGCAAAGAGCATGTGGTCAAGGTCCGGGATAAAGAAATCCGGACACCCTTGACGGTCAAGAGTCTGGCCGGAATGGATATCCCCAAGGTGGTCTTGCCCGGTTATGAAGATCCTGGACAAATACTGACCTGGCTCCGCTCAGAGAACGTCCCGGGCAGCTTTCCTTATACGGCCGGGGTATTCCCATTTAAACGGACCGATGAAGACCCGACCCGGATGTTTGCCGGCGAAGGTGACCCGGCCCGCACCAACCGCCGATTCAAATACCTGTCTCGCCACAGTGAGGCCAAACGACTATCCACCGCTTTTGACTCAGTCACCCTGTATGGCTGGGACCCGGCCCTGCGGCCGGACATCTATGGCAAGGTGGGCAACTCGGGGGTATCCATTTGCACCCTGGAGGACATGAAAACCCTCTATTCCGGCTTTGACCTGTGCGCCCCTAACAACTCCGTGTCCATGACCATCAACGGCCCCGCCCCGATTATCCTGGCCATGTTCTTTAACGCGGCCATAGACCAGCAGCTTGATCAATTTACCGCCAGGGAAGGACGGCCGCCGTCAGCCGAAGAAATGGCCAAGCTCAA
>JADFYC010000149.1:0-471 GCA_015233295.1 Deltaproteobacteria bacterium
GTCCGAATTGAGTTTCTATAATTTGTGTTTGACCCTGCCGGTTGAACAAATCCAACCCATAGAAGACCGTGCCGCCGACTAAACCGATTTCAGGCATATGAACCATCCCAAAAAAATAAGCCCACTGGTTGTGGCCTTGGGCTTACTGATAATGATTATTGGATTTCTTTGCAAAACAGACTACCCGATCACGGCCGGCATAGTCTTTTCTGATTCGAAGTGCTTGATAGCATCCGCGTGACTCCACCAAAGCCGTAACCTTATCGGCTTGATCGGCCCCGATTTCGCAGACCACCCCGCCGCCGGGTTTTAGCCGGGCCGCGGCTGCGGAAAAAAATTCGGTAATGAAGCTCAATCCATCATGGCCGCCATCAAGGGCGGTCGCCGGTTCGTGATCCAGTATTTCAGGAGGGAGTAGGGCCAGGGCTGAAGTCGGGATATAAGGTGGATTGACCGTAATCAGGTCCAAGT
>JADFYC010000149.1:482-8539 GCA_015233295.1 Deltaproteobacteria bacterium
AGCGCCAACTGTACTCTCCCGGCCAGGCTAGTTATAATTAGATTTTCTTTGGCCAAATTAAGGGCGGCAAATGAGATGTCGGAGGCAAAGATGGTCGCCTCAGGCAATTCCCGAGCCAGGGCTAAGGCCACGGCGCCGGTTCCGGTGCATAGGTCCAAGATCAATGGCGATGAGATATGATTGACCATGGCCAGTGCTTCCTCTACCAGCACCTCGGTTTCAGGTCGGGGGATGAGGGCCGCCGGAGTGGTCTTCAGGGTTAGGGACCAGAACTCCTGCTCACCAGTGATGTATTGAAGCGGCTCCCGTCCGGCGCGTCGTTTAAGCGCGGCCTTAAACTGAGCCAGTTCATCCCCGGTCAACGGCTGGTCATAGTTTAGATAGAGATCTAACCGCTGTTTCTTAAGCACGCAGGCCAGTAGTAATTCGGAGTCCGTCCGGGGCGATTCAATGCCTTTATCCTTAAGATACCCGGTGGTCCAGCGGATCAGTTCCAGAATAGTCCAGGCCCTGGCCATGCGTGGTTAGTGTTCCTGCTTAAGCATTTCAGCCTGAAAATGAGTGATTAGCGGATGGATTAACTCCTCAAGTTCCCCAGCTAGGATAGACTCTAATTTGTAAAGGGTTAATCCAATTCGGTGATCCGTGACCCGGCTCTGCGGATAATTGTAGGTTCGGATTCGTTCCGACCGGTCTCCCGAGCCCACCTGGGTTTTTCGGTCAGAGGAGATTTTATCCTGTTGCTCTTTGTTCATCAGATCCAGCAACCGGGCCCGTAAGATTTTTATGGCCTTGGCCTTATTCTTGTGCTGAGATTTTTCATCCTGGCATGTGACGACTAATCCGGTGGGGATGTGAGTCACGCGGACGGCTGAATCAGTGGTATTTACACTTTGCCCGCCCGGCCCTGATGATCGGAAAACATCGACCCTAATTTCCTCTGGTTTAATATCCACGTCCACGTCTTCGGCCTCAGGCAGGATGGCCACGGTCACCGCCGAGGTGTGGATACGGCCTTGCGACTCAGTGACCGGAACCCTCTGGACTCGGTGGGTTCCGCTTTCATACTTAAACAGGCTGTAAGCCCCATTACCGGCAATTAGAGCAATCACTTCTTTAAAGCCGCCAACGCCGGTGGGGTTGGAAGACAGGACTTCGATTTTAAACCGCTTGATCTCGGCGTATCGGGAGTACATCCGGAATAAGTCACCGGCAAACAAACCAGCCTCATCACCACCCGTTCCAGCCCTGATTTCTAAAATGATGTTTTTGTCATCATTCGGGTCCTTGGGCAGGAGAAGAGCCATCAAGGTTTGTTCAATTTCAGTTAAACGGGACTGAAGCGTGTGAAGTTCTTCTTTGGCCAGGTCCCGAATATCGGCGTCCTCATCCCGCAACAAGCTGTTGTTTTCGTCGATCTCTTTGGTTAACTCCTGGTAATGCCGAAACGAACTGATCAGTGGAGCCAACCCGGAATGTTCCTTGGCGTATTTTTGATACTTCTCCTGGTCGTTGATCACCTGGTGGTCGCTTAATAGTCCTTCCAATGTCTTGTACCGGTTTTCGATTTCAGTTAATTTTTGCGTCACGTTCATATGTTGATTCCGCCGGATGAGTCAAATAGAGGAGAAACAGGACCGCCGTCGCGGCCTTGTTTTCTCACTTGCCCCAAAAAAAAATAGTGAGATAGTTAGATTAGTTAAGATGGATGCGGCTCGGTTTCAGGGGTTTCCATGAACAAAACGGTGGATAGGGCCTTGATAGCGATCTCGATCTGGTCATCAGACGGTTCACGGGTCGTCAGCTTTTGGACCCACAGGCCCGGTCGGCTGGTGATGCGGATAAGCGGGTGCTGGGAATTGCGGCCACTTAACTTGATGAATTCATAGGCAATACCGGCGATGGGGAACATCAGAAAAATCTTCACCACGATGTAAATAAGGTTCATAATTAACTTTGATGCCCCGGCCGTCTTGGGGAGGAATGGGAACGTCACTGAAAAAATAAAAATACTTAAGACGATGACGATGACGATGAATGAGGTTCCGCAACGGGGGTGCATAGTCGAATATTTGCGGGCATTTTCGACTGTTAAGTCTTCACCGGCTTCATAGGCGTAGATTGATTTGTGCTCGGCGCCGTGATACTCAAAAACTCGGCGGATATCTTTCCATAACGAAATTAGCCAGATGTAGCCGATGAAAAATGCCACCTTGATGACCCCGTCGACCACGTGGAAAGACAACGAGCTGACATCCGAGCTGGCTCCGACTGATGACAGGAGTATCCCGGAGAGATAATGTGGAAGCACTAAGAAAAGAAGCAATCCCAAACCCATGGCTGAGGTAATGGAGATGAAAATCGCCCAGGAAGTCATTTCCTTACTGATATCTTCCTCCTCCAGGGCTTGATTGGCGGAAAAAGTAAGGGCCTGGATGCCGTTTATCAGAGTTTCCAACAAGACAACGGTTCCTCTGAGAAAGGGCAGCTTAAGAAAGGACCATTTTTCGGAGATAGATTTCCAAGGCTCTTTCTTGACGGCTATTTCACCGTTCGGCTTCCTGACAGCGACGGCCAGAGATTTTGGGGCGCGCATCATAACCCCTTCAATCACTGCCTGGCCGCCGACATTGAGTCTATTTGTTATAAGCATAGTTTAAGAGAGAGGCGAAAGGGTTATTCGCCGGTTAAGTGAAGAGTCATCGTATCCGAAAACCACCATGGCCGCACTCAGGTCACCGGATGTTCCCGGTACTTGTGGATATTGGTTCTCTCGGAACGGAGGTGGTTTTTGTCGGAAAATAGAATTATCGGCCAGAAGATTATTTGCCTTGGCCTTGCTCTTTTGCCTTGGCCCTCTCGTACTTCCTGATAAATCTTTCCACTCGGCCGGCGGAGTCGACCAATTTCTGTTTGCCGGTAAAGAAGGGATGGCATTTGGAGCAAATTTCTACGCTGATGTCCTTGATCGTCGAGCCGGTTTCGAGTTCGTTGCCGCAGGCGCAACGGATCTTGGTCGTATGATAGGGTGGATGGATATCTTTTTTCATAAACTTCTCCAGCAAAATTATTCAGATTAGGTTTGAGACGTGACCGGATCAGGAAAAGGCTGATTGACCTTGGTTTCTCTCCGGCCTGACATAAAATTAATAGTTTACACTATTCTTCGCCAAAATCAATCTTTTTTTCATTATTGACCGAGAACGCTATAAAAATTAACTGTAATAGCCAGATGACGGTCCTCCGAATCTTGAATCTGTGCATTCTCCGGGCGGCCATTTCGAAAGCACAAAGAGGAGAACCTAACGCAGCTTTTGGCCAAAATCCAAGACTAATCCAAGACCAATGATTACCACTTTGTCATCCCGAACGAAGGTGAGGGATCTTAAGATTTCTCGCTTCTCAATAAATGACAAAAAGAGGTCGCAAAGTTCATAAACTCGCTAAAAAGGCCGGTGGAATGATATTTCTTCAACCCGGCCAAACCGAAACCGGGTTTTGGGTGGTGTTTTGAGCGTCACCATGCTATAATTCACAGTTGAATATAACGTAAATAGAATACTGCCTCTTTCGACACAAATCAATCAAATAATGCCTTTCTTCCCCAAATGACCTTATGATTATGCGGAGTAGTCATGATTTCCAGAGACACCTGCTCTAGACGATTACGGACGGTTATGCCCTTTGCCTCAGTGGCTCTGACCGTCAAGTTCGTATCAGTTGCCCTTATCTGCGTTATGCTGGCAGCGTGTGGCGGTTCGTGCACTGAGACCAAAAAATCCAGGCCGAACGCGGCCCTTCTGGACACTGGTTTAATCTATTCTGCGGGACACCGGCCCAGCTTTATATTTAAGGCCGACCTGAATGGCGCCGGCCTAATCGGCGTTTTCGTCCTGGCCCAATACGGAAATACGTTGTCTGTCTTGTTGGGGCAGCCCGATGGCACCCTGCAAAGAAAAGAGGATATGAAAATAGGGCAGGCGCCTCGGGTGATAACCGGGGCCGACTTTGACAATGACGGACTCATCGACCTGGCCGTGGGGGACGAGTCCACCGGGGCAGTTTATATCCTTAAAGGAGACGGCCAGGGTGGCTTTAAACAGACGGCCGTCATTCAGTGCGGCAGTTCGCCCAAGGGCCTGGCCGTGGCTGATATTTCCGGCAACCACTTTAAAGACCTGCTGGTGACCAGGTCAGCGGGGGGATTGTTCGTCTTGGTTGGAGACGGCCACGGTGGTTTTAAGCCTGGCCCGGAATTTTCCGACAAGACAGGGACCAGCGGCGTGGTCGCCCTGGACATCAACAATGACGGATTGACCGGCGTGATCACCACTAATCCTTTTGAAGGATACCTTTCAGTCTTCCTTGGTCAAAAGGGCGGAGGACTGAAACCGGCCGGTAACAAGCCCACGGCTCAGGGGTACAACATGATTGCCGCCGGAGATTTAGACGGTGACGGGTTGCCCGACCTGGCCCTGGTCAATATGTACTCCGGTGAATTGTTGGTGCTGAAAAACCTGGGCGGTGGAAATTTTGGACCATTTTCCGGAATTCCGGCTTTAAAGTCTATCAATTCGGTGGAGATAGCCGACGTTGACCGGGACGGTCATCTGGATTTGGTCATGGCTCAAGGAAATGATCAGGTGGTCATTTTGTTTGGCGACGGCCGTGGCAATTTCCCGCACCAGACGACAGTGCCGGTAGCCAGGAGACCAGTGTATGCCACGGTGGCCGATACTAATGGAGACGGCATCTTGGATCTGCTCACGGCCAACTTCGGGTCTGATTCCTTTGCTCTTTTCCCTGGATTGGAGCCGGGCCGGTTCCAGGCGCCGACCAGGCTGGCCACCAAATACAAACCCCAGTCCGCGGCCTTAATCGATCTGGATGGAAAAGGAATTATTTCTTTGGTTACTGCGGACTATGAACAGTCCGGGCTGTCTTACTACCGGGGCCGTGACGACGGGAGCTTCGAGTATCTGGCCTCTTTGCCGGCCGAATCGGGGACAACGGACATAAGCGTCGCGGACCTCAATGGCGATAATCGAGCCGACCTGCTGGCCGCGAATAAGTTGGCCGGAACCATGACCGTGCATCTGGCTCGGCCGGATGGACTGCCCCAGTTGGCTAAATCCTACCCGGCCGGACTAAATCCGGTGGCGATTGCCACTGGAGACCTGGACGGAGACGGTAAGATCGACGCGGCGGTGGTTAACCGCGCTCCCGTCGTTCATCTCTTCTGGGGTAAGGGCGACGGGACATTTGACCCGCAGGAAGTGGAGTTTAAAGATAGTTCCATGGCCGCGGTAGTCGTGGCCAACCTGGGCCGGCGCGGCGCCGACCTAATCCTGGGCGACGAAAAGCAGGCCAAAGTGGCTGTGGTCTCTTTTGACTCGGATCGGCGGATAACCACCACGACCTGGCTAAATCCCGGTCGCATCCCGACCACGCTGGCCGTGGGTGACTTAAACAATGACGGTCGACCCGACATCGTGTGCAGCCACCAGTCCGATTTCAGCTTGACGGTGTTCCTGGCTGATGGTCAGGGCGGATTCCAAGCACCAGTCAATTACTTTTTGGGTTTTGTCCCGGGTGAGGTTCTGATCATCGACGTTACCGGCACGGGGCGCGCTGATCTGATCGTCGCCGGCTTGAACGGCGTGGTCGCTGTCTTGACCAATCGGGGAGACGGCGCTTTTAATCTTCCCCAGTATCTGGCGGTATCCTGCGACCTGAAGATGATCAAATATATGAAAACCCCATCGCCCGGGCGGGTCATAACCGGGAGTTCTGAAGGCAGCTTCCTATCTCTAATCGGGTTGAAGCCACCTACATTTCAATCCCGTTAATCTCCGCTCGGCACCGGGAGCATTGTGCCGCGGCAACATCATACTTGCTGATGGAGTAACCAACCCGATCGATAAGCAGGTGGCCACAGTTGTAACAATAGGTTTTTTCGCCGTCATCGCCCACCACGTTGCCGGTGTAAACATAGCGCAGCCCGGCTTTTAGGCCAATGTCTCGGGCTCGCTGGATCACGGCCACGGGTGTGGGACCACGGTCGGTAAGACGGTAGGTGGGGTGAAACCGGCTAATGTGCCAGGGTGTCTCCGGCCCCAGATCCATCAAAAAGGCGGCAATGTCTTGCATCTCCTCGGCTGAATCATTCAGCCCGGTGACCAGGAGGGTGGTCACTTCTACCCAAATACCGAGTTTTTTCATCATCTTTAGTGTGTCAAGGACCACGGATAATTTGGCCCCACATTGCTCCTTATAAAACTCGTCCCGGAAAGACTTCAGGTCTACATTGGCCGCGTCCAGATAGGGATGAATGGTCTCCAAGGCGTCGGCAGTCATGTAGCCATTGGTCACGAAGATATTGAGCAACCCCTGGGTCTGAGCTAACTTAGCGGTATCGTAAGCATATTCAAAGAATATGGTTGGCTCCGTATAAGTATAGGAGATAGACCGGCAATTGGCTGCCCTGGCCGCCGCGACGACCTGTTCCGGTGGGAAAGGCTCTCCCATAATAGTCCGATGATCGATCGGCAGTTGCGAGATGTCGGCGTTTTGACAGAAGGAACACTTGAAGTTGCAGCCCACGGTGGCGATGGAATATGATCTACTGCCCGGGGCCAGATGGAAAATAGGCTTTTTTTCGATGGGATCGACATGACGGGCGATGGCTCGGGCATAAACCAAAGACCTCAAAGTCCCCTGGTCATTTTCCCGGACGCCGCATTTTCCTCTTTTGGCCGGCTTAATCCGGCACAGGTGACCGCACAGGCGGCAGGAGACCAGGCCATCGTCTCCCTTGTCGTATAACATGGCTTCTTTCTCTGTTTTTAGATCTGACTCGACCCATGTAGTCATGTCCATGATTGTCCCCTTTTTGGATTTATCTGTTTGTTATTGTAAGATAATCATATTATAAAAGAGAGACGGACACCTCTTTTCTTTTTACCGGTGGCGGTTTCATCCGGTCAAGCTCGAATAATCTACTTGCCATTCATTTTATCCTGTGCTAAACAAAACTGCAACACATTTGGCGACGGTTTCCTCACCCGAGGGAGCGCCGTTACCTATATCTCCGTCGGGACGTGGCGCAGCCTGGTAGCGCACCTGCCTTGGGCGCAGGGGGCCGCTGGTTCAAATCCAGTCGTCCCGACCATAAGATTAAATTTAAAGAGAGTGGGTCGGACAATACTGCCCCGCTCTTTTTTTTGTCGGAATCGTTGCAAACCATTCACGGATTGAAGCTCAAAACGCGAGGGGAAGATGCAGAACATACAGTCGGTTTTAAGTCTTAGACTTTTGTTTTTCAGAATTGTTTCTCCCATCGCGTCTAAGCATATTCTGAGACGCCTGTCCTTCCTTAGTCTTGGTCTATCTTTAGCATTGGGCGTGATGTTTTTCGGTGCCACAGTACTTCCGGCCCTGGCTGCTCCTCCGGCAGAGCTCAAATTACCGGCCATCGGCGCCGTGCGATTTGCCGCCGTGCCGGCTGAGAAAAAGAATACTATTGCTCCGGAACTCAAGGAAACCAAGTTTGCCGCCGAAAAAGCCAGCAACTTCAAGGCCGTGACTAACCTACTCGGCGTGAAGCTGTCTACGACGCAAAAAAAATTTTTGGATCAAAATAAATTCCTCCTGGTCCCGCTCAACGCCACGAAGTTTAACAAGTTCAGTGATACCGTCGGGTACCAAGATTATGACGAGATGCTGACTATCTTCGATAAAATTGGCGGATTTTTTGATCCCATGTTGCGCAAACCGGAAAATACCCGCCTGGTGACGCCGGACATCGTGCTCCACGCGTTTCATAAGTTTTTTGAAAATTCTTTGAAAGCTATTGAAAAAAAAGAGCTCGGCCAAACCTTGCGTGATTTCTTGAACTCGTCCCAACAAAAAGCCGTGAATTACAAAAAAAACACCACCGGAGATTTATCCAGGCACTTTGAGACCATCGCCGCCCAACTCACCGTGCCGCTGATCCTGGCAGAAAACGGAAATTGGAATCTGCAGAAACAGTCATTCGAAGAAGTTCAAACCCGGTT
>JADFYC010000014.1 GCA_015233295.1 Deltaproteobacteria bacterium
CAAGGTCTTTGTGACCAACGGGGGGGTGGCGGACACCTGCCTCATCTTTGCTTCGTTGGAACCAGGTAACGTCAAGAAAGGCTTCAGTTGTCTGATTGTAGAAAGAGGAACACCGGGGTTCGAAGTCGGCATGTTGGAGGACAACTGCGGCATGAGGGCCAATCCGGTTAGTTCCATTGTTTTGACCGATTGCCGGGTGCCCAAGGAAAACCTGCTGACTCGACCGGGGGGAGGTTTCAAGATCGCCATGACAGCCCTGGACACGGGACGCATCGGCATCGCGGCGCAGGCCCTGGGCATCGCGCAGGCTTCCCTGGAAGCAGGAGTGAAATACGCCAAAGAACGGATTCAATTCAAGGTCCCCATTGCCCGGCATCAAGCCATTCAACTGATGTTGGCCGACATGGCTACCGAAGTGGACGCGGCCCGCTGGATGGTTTATCGAGCCGCCATGGCCAAGGAAGAGGGAGGGGACCTGACCGGTCCGGCCGCAATGGCTAAACTGTACGCCTCCCGGGCCGCCAATCGGGTGGCCACCCTGGGCCTGCAAATACACGGCGGATATGGATACAGCAAGGATTATCCCATCGAACGTTACTTCCGCGACGCCCGGGTGACCGAAATCTACGAAGGCACCAGTGAAATTCATCAAATCGTCATCGCCAGGGAGTTATTGAAATGATTCTGGTTGCGCGTTGCTGGTTACATGTTACTGGTTTGGTGTTAAGAACCTCGGGTTTTGGATTTATCTTCAACGACGGTCGGCTTACCTTCGCCAAGGACATGTTACCGGCGGCCAGTAACGAATAACCAGCAACGTGCAACCAGTACACTGTAACCTGTAACGTGCAACCAGGAACCAGCAACCATAAATGTGCGGAATATGTGGTCTAATATGGGGCAGGGGTAATCCTTACCCCGGGGCTGAACCGCTGGTTCGAGAGATGATGCGTCGCCAGGCCCATCGCGGGCCGGACGGCGAAGGTTTGATCTCCGGCCCCGGCTTTTGTTTTGGGCATCGTCGGCTGGCTGTGATCGACCTGACCACCGGCAGCCAGCCCATGACCTCTCCCGATGGGCGCTACGTCCTGACCTATAATGGTGAACTATATAATTACATTGAGTTGCGGGAGGAGCTCCTCCGGGCCGGGACTCGATTTCGGACGTCTTCGGACACCGAGGTGCTGCTGCATCTGCTGATCCAAAAAGGCGACCAGGCCTTTAAAGAGTTGAACGGCATGTTCGCCCTGGCCTTTATCGACCGGCTCACCGGCGTCTGGCTCCTGGCCCGGGATCACTTCGGGATAAAACCTCTCTACTACGCCTCTGTCCAGGACGAAATAATCTTCGCTTCCGAGATTAAGGCCATCCTGACCAACTCGCTCCTTCCTGCCGCGCCTGATTGGTCGTCTCTGCAACAATATTTGACCTTCCAGTTTTGCCTGAACGGACAAACCCTGTTTTCCGGAATTCGGTCCCTGGAGCCGGGGCATTATATCCGTGGCCGGCAAGGGCGGATCACTGAAACCGGAACCTATTGGGAGATCGATCACTCGTTAGACGATACCCATTCTGAAGAGTATTGGCTGGATAAGCTGCGGGCCTATCTGGAAGACTGTGTTTGCCTCCAACTCCGCAGCCATGTGCCGGTGGGGGCGCATCTTTCAGGTGGGCTTGATTCCAGTGCCGTAGTGGCCCTGGCGGCCAGGCATTTAGATCATCCCCTGCCGGTCTTTCACGGCCGATTCTCCGCGGGTTCTGCCTATGATGAATCAGCCTATGCCCAGGCAGTGGCTCGGTTTGTGGGTGGAGAATACCATGAGGTGGTTCCCACGGCTGAAGATTTTGTCGACTGGTTGCCCAGGTTGATCTATTATTTGGATGAACCGGTGGCAGGACCGGGGGTGTTCCCCCAGTTTATGGTCAGCCGTCTGGCCGCTGGTCGGGTTAAGGTTGTCCTGGGAGGGCAGGGGGGCGATGAGATATTTTGCGGCTATGCTCGGTACCTCATTGCTTACCTGGAGCAGGCGTTGAAAGCGGCTATATTTGACAATCAAGAAGAAGGCGCCGCGGCCATTCCGTTGGCCTCGCTCCTGCCGGGTTTACCGTTGCTCAAATCCTACCGCGGCCTGATGGACTCCTTCTGGCGGGAGGGCTTGTTTGCTGATATGGCAGCTCGTTATTTCCGGATGATCGACCGGAGCCCGGATTTGGCCGATCTGCTTACCCCGGAAGCCTGGGATTCAATGGACCGGGACCGGATATTTGCCGATTATTGTTGTGTCTTCAACCAACCCGAGACCAGTTCCTACATCAACAAAATGGCTCACTTCGACCTGAGCACCCTATTACCGGCCTTGCTCCAGGTGGAGGACCGGGTCAGTATGGCCGTGTCCTTGGAATCTCGGGTGCCTCTTCTGGACCGGCGGATAGTGGAATTGATGGCGGCCATGCCTCCGGCCCTTAAATTTCATGGCGGCGCGGGCAAAAATATTTTCAAACAGGCAGTGGTCGATGTATTGCCGCGGCAAGTTCTACACCGTCAAGACAAGATGGGGTTTCCGGTTCCGCTGAAAGAGTGGATGACCAAAGGGCCGGTGCGGGATTTTGTCCATGATGTGCTGGGTTCCCAGTCTTGCCGGGAGCGGGGGCTGTTTCAAGGTCCGGCTGTGACCCGGTTGATGGATCAGGAATCCACGTTCGGCCGGCAACTCTGGGGCATATTGTGCCTGGAATTGTGGCACCAACAGTTCATTGACCAGGCGAACCAGTGAACGGCCGGGACAGCAGACGCGACTATGCCGTCAAATCGCTGAGCCGATATTGGCCCCGTATGGAAGAGGTGGTTGCGGCGTTACCCATTCCCCAGGTCGATTTCGACTCCGAGTGGTCGTGGCCTCCGAGAGGAGTGGAGGTGTCCCTGCCCGAATGGGCGGCGGACCTGGGCGTCCGAGGCAGGTTGCTTGTCCCGGCTCAGGCTGTGCTTTCTGGTGACGACCCGGCCTGGAGACGGACGGACTGGCTGATGGCCGCCTTCTGGTACCTGACCGGAGCGGGAGAGCGGCGAGTCGAACAATTGCATGGGCCGATTCATTCCTATGCGTCCCGGTTGAGGGGCTGGGACAAGCGATTCTGGAACCGGGCCTGGGTCAATCGGATGGCCTTGTTTCTCAGGCGCTGGGCGGCCAGGGAAAAGGGAATGGACGAAATCGCCTTGTTCGGCTTGCTCCCGGAGACTGAAATAATCCTGACCCACGACGTGGACGCAGTGGCCAAGACGATGGCGCTGCGGGGCAAGGGAACTGTCTGGTTGTGTTTGCGGGTTTTGCCGGGACTGGCCATGAACGATCGGACCCGCTTTCTCAGCCTGGGACGCCAGGCGGCCGACTTTTTCACCAGCCGGGCTAATTATTGGTGCTTCGACCAGATCAAGGAACTCGAAGACCCGGCCGGGGTGCGAAGTCATTTCAACTTCTATGGCGGACCGGGCGGGTGGAAAAGGACCCCGCGGCAATGGCTGCTTGACCCCGGTTATTCGGTCTTTGACCGGGATGTCCAAAGTGAGATCAAGGAACTGCACCAGGGTGGTTGGACTATCGGACTACACCAGTCCTTTGCGGCCTGGAATCAAGCCGGACCGATGGCTGAAGAGAAGACCAGGGTGGAGGAAGCTTTGGGCGCGCCGGTGGTTGGTTGCCGGCAACACTGGCTGCGGTTTTCCTGGATGACTACCTGGAAAGCGCAACAGGAAGCAGGATTGTGTCTGGACACGACCCTGGGCTTTAATGATCAGCCAGGATTTCGAAATGGGGCGGCGCTTTGCTTTCATCCCTGGGACCAGGCCGAAGGTCGCCCCCTAGCTATGGAAGCCTTGCCGATGGTCCTCATGGACTCGCATCTGTATGGTCATGACGTCACAAACGAAGAGGAGCGGATGGCCCGGATGAAGTACTGGATCGATGAGGTCCGTCTGGTCCGCGGCACGGCGACCATAAACTGGCACCAGCACACTATGAGCCCGGACTACGGCTGGGCGGAAGGCTATCAGCGGTTGCTGGAGTTGATCACAGGTTGACTATCGGACCCCTTCAGGATCACTTATGACTAGGCTTAAGTTCCAATAAGTTCAGCCACGGCTATTTATTTTCATCCCATCCGAGGATGTTGTTGGAATTCATTGTTGTCTAATCATCCCGAAGAACGCCATCCGTCGGGACCAGGTAAAATCATATGCCCATAATGCCGAAAGATAAATTTCCAGAGGTCATCGCCGGCCTGCAGAATAAAGGGACGCCGTCATCTTTGTATCTCCTTTATGGCGAAGAATATCTGTACAAGGCCGCGGCCAGGGAACTGGTGGACACCCTGGTGCCCAAGGCCAACCGGAGTTTCAATCTAAACATGCTGGATGGGGACACCGAGAATGTGTTCGATACCATTTCCCTGCTAAAGACATTTGGACTGATGCCGGGGTACCGGGTGACCTGGATGAAGAATTCCCAGATATTTTATTCCCGGCAGGATGCGGCCAAATTTTTTTTGAAGTCACAAGAGGCCTATCATGCCGGGGACAATGATAAGGCGGGACGGTATCTGTTGCACATGCTGGCCATGGCGGCCTGGAAGCTGGAGGACGTCAAGAATGGGGCCTGGAGGAGTATCGCCTTGGAGGAATGGAAGAATGACCTGGGGTTTGATCGAGATGAAGGACAGGCCGCGTTCCTTGATCCGGTGATTGCCCATTGTGTGGATCGTCATCTAACCATTGTCGGGTCCGACGCCAAGGAGTTGGAAGCGGCGGTTAAGGCGGGTTGGCCCAGCAAAAATATATTAGTTATTTCAGCAGATACGGTGGATAAGCGGACCAGTCTGTACAAGACTATAGAGAAGGTGGGAGTGATCGTCGAATTTGCCTTAGACGCCGGCAGGTCAACCAGAGATCGCCAGGATGCTGAAAACAAGATGCTGATGGAACAGGTGGACGCGGCCCTGGCCAAATCAGGCAAGATTATGGAACCGCGGGCCAAAGCCCATTTGCTCAGTCTGACCGGATTCAATCTTAGGGCTTTGTCCGCAGAACTGGAAAAAGTGGTCTGGTATGTCGGCAAAAGGTCTAAGATCACCCTGGAAGATGTCGAAAAGACCGCGGTTAAATCAAAGGAAAACGCCCTGTACGAACTCCAAGAGGCCATCGTTTTGAAAGACGTGTCTAAGGCGTTGAAACTGATCGAGGCCATGCTGGACCAGGGTTTGCACACGCTCCAGGTCCTGGCAGCCTTGACTACCCAGGTGCGGCGCCTTATCCTGGCCCGTGATGTTTTGGATAACCGAGGAATATTTTCCCCTGGATTGAATTACCCGGCGTTTCAAAAGGATGTGCACAGTCAGTTATCGGTCAAGAAAGGGTCGGCCGAAGAGAACTCGTTTAACACTATGGGTCCTTATCCCATGTTTCTACTACTGCAAAAGTCCAGAAAATTCACCTTGGCCGAGCTTTTCCGGGACCTGGAATTGCTCCTGGAAGCGGATCTGGAATTGAAGGGAAGCCCGACCAGCCCGACCATGGTCCTGGAAAAGTTGACGATTGACCTGTGCCGGCCCAGTTAATGATGACCGTTCACCGTATAGATGGCATAACAGACGGCAGGGCTAACGTTTTTCCACCCTTTAGCCTGAGTCCGCCTAGTCCGGCCAGGATAGGCATCCAGATGAGCAAGTGGATGGCGTAGTCCAGGCCCAGATGCTCCGCCAGCAGGCCAACCAAACCTACCCCCAAGCCACCGATGCCGATACCGAATCCTAACATCAGCCCGGCGGCCATGGCCGCGTTCTTGGCTATGATCTCCTGAGCGATTACAATCGTCACCGAAAAAGAAGCCAGCAGACAGGCGCCGGCAAGGGCCAGCAGTACGTAACTAAGAAAACCGCTCGTGCCGAGGAACAGGTAAAACAATGGGCCGGCCGAGATCAAAGAGAAGACGATAACCGCTTTTCTTCCGAAGCGATCGGAAAGATGCCCTCCCACCATTCCCCCCATCGCTCCTGCAAACAGCATCACGAACAAAAGGCGGCTTCCAGTGATAAGGGACACGTTTTTCTGCTGCAGATACAAAGGGAAAAAGGATACCAGGCCGAAATAAGTCAGAGAACGGCAAGCCACCACCAGCACCACTTTAACGAGTTCGGGCCATACCAAGCGCAGGATGGGCCAGAGGGGAGAGGGGACAGATTTTGTCCTGACCAAATCTCTGGGCGCGGTGAACCAGAGCAGCATGGCGACGAGCACTCCGGGCAAGACGAAGAGTGGAGTCGATTTCAGGCCGTAAGTGTGGGTGAAAGGAACGACTATGAGAGGGGTAAGCGCCCACCCGACATTCCCCGCGGACACGAAAAGACCCTGAAAGAACCCCCTCCTTCCGGCGCTGAGCGTAGTAATCATGGCCGAGGCCTGGGGGTGAAAGGCGGACGTACCCAGGCCGGCCAGGGTGACGGTGATAATCAGAAGCCAGTAATTGTTGAGCACGCCAACCAGACACAATAACATGGCCATCCAGAGCGTGCCGACATAAACCATCCATCGCTGATTTTTTTGGTCCACCAGGTAGCCGAAAACCGGCTGCAACAATGAAGAGGTAATAGTGAAGGCGGAAATCAGAAACGCCCCTTTGCTCACGCTCAGTCCGGCGGCCACCATAAAAGGCAGCAGCGTCTGGATGTAGTTCATGTACCAGTCGTTGAGCAAATGGGCCAGGGAAATGGAAAAAATTTTCCCTTTGTTTGGTGAGGCCATATTCATAAAAATTATCTTTAAATACAAATAGTTGAGGTATAACAGGCCATTAAGCCCAAAACGGTGCCCAAGGCTTTTTCACCTCGTCACCCGTAACCCAATGACATCGCCCATAACCCGTACCCTCAACCCTAACTATAACTTCGGTAGAAGGCCAGGCGCGAGGCATGGGGACGAAAGATGTCCAGCAACCGGGTCTGTTCATCCGAGGACATGGGTTTGAAGTCCCGGCCGCAGGCGGCCAAAGTCTGGACATGGGCCGGAGTGGAGCACCCCACAATGGCCACGGTGATAGGTTGGGATATGGCAAACCGGATTAATGTCTCGGGGGAGATGCCGGACTGGGGAAAAATGTAGTGCCCCCCACCGAGGACTTTCATCCCAATTACGGCCACCCCTTTTTCTTTGGCCGCAACCAGTGTCTCGGTCAGAAACCCGCCTAACAAGCCCTCCACCGGATTAACCGGGAACAGCACGCTGTCTACCGGCCAGTCCCGCACGGCCCTGGTCAGGATGCCGGGATCATGGTGACCGGTGACCCCCATAAATCGGACCTTGCCGGCAGCTTTTGCCTGGACAAAGGCCTCCAGGGCCCCGTTGGGTCCGGCGATCATCTCCAGATCTTCTTCGGACCGGACATCATGGATTTGCCACAAGTCCAGGTAGTCGGTACCCATGTTGGTTAAAGTTCGGTCAAGATCGGCCAGGGCTGATCGCTTATTCCGGCTGGCCGACTTGCTGGTCTGGAAGATTTTCTCCCGATCAGCCGGCCGACGGCGCCAGACCTGCCCGTAGTACTCTTCACTCCCGGAGTAGGCGCGGGCACAATCAAAATAGGTTATCCCCTGGTCAATGGCTTCTTCTATTACTTCTTGGGCTTCCTCATCTCGGCCGTAAGTTCTTAAAATTCCTTCGCCACCCAGGCCGACTAAGGTAACCGCTCGCCCCGTTTTGCCGAATTGTCCGGTGTCAATCAGCTTTTCAGTCATATTATCGCCGTTTCGTTTGTGGGTTAAAAGGAATCGCTACCACCCACCGCGGACGGAAAGATCAGGTCAACCCGGTCCGGGCGGATCAGTTAACGCGCCTGCGATTAGGGGGGCCGGATGGTCTCGGGGGTTGCAGGCTAATTATGATCCGTGGACAATGGTTGTTGCTTCATCTGATCCAGGGCTTCCTTGGCTTTGGCAATGGCTTCGAGGTGGCCTTGCGGATCATCGGCTGCTTTGGCCAACCTTTCCTGATCCGTTATAAAGCGATGGAGAAAGTCAACCTGCTGTGTAAGTCCAAGTGCTTCACCACATTGCTGGCACATGATAATTATCCTTTATTTTCACATTGGTAAATTGTTAAAATAGATTAACGGCGGACATCTGGAGAGACAAAAAGCGTTAAGGCTCAGGCGCCTACCCTCAACTACATAATTTAATGATGATGCCCGCTGTCTGGGCTGTGCCCTCCGGCCAGGATGTAGATAACTTCCTCCGTCCCGGTATTCTGCAGGAATAATTCTTCTTCGCCCCGCAGGTGTAAGGCTTCGCCAGTGCTTAGTTTGATGATCCCATCCGCGGCTACGGCCTCAGCCGTTCCTTTGACCAGACACAGAATTTCCTCGTGCCCGGCGCCGGGCTTAATGGATCGGTTTGTCTCTCCGGGCTTAAGTCGGCCATAGACCAGATAGCAGGCGAGAGTGTTCAGGTCGGCCCGGCCCAGGACATACTCCCCGGAGTCGGTGATGTTGGCCAGTTCGGTCAGGTTATAAGTCTTCATGCGCCTTCCTTCATCGTCGGGTCCACCCCGTAGACGGCACACATGACCGGATCTGGTCCGGTCGCTGAACCGGCCCGAAAGCGACATCCCCCACCGCACTCCTGAAGATGGGCGCAGGCGTGGCAATCCAGGTCCGCAGCCGGTAAGTGACGACGGCGGGACCAGCAAGTCCGCAGGCCCTCAGCCACATGCCCCAGGGGATCGGTTCCATAAAAGCCGCACCTGGCCACCAGGCCCGAGGGCATAACCGCGGCCAGATGGTAACCGCAGGTGTGACCGGCTCCGGTCCCATGATAGCCTCCGCCATAAGCCAGACTCAAGAATTTGGCTCCCTCGGTATAGGGGACCAACAGTTCCCGGTGCCTGGTCAGAGTTCCCGTGATACACGGAATATCCAGGCCCCATTCGACCAGGTCAAATTTTTCCAAGAACGCGCCTAATTCATTCAACTCATGGAGATTACAGGCATGAATCATGGTAGCCACAGAGAGCTGGTAGCCCAATGATTTAGCCAGTTCCATGGCCTTGACGGTCCTGGCAAAAGCGCCGGGGCCACGCAGGACGTCGTGTCCTGAGGCTAAGCCGTCCAGGCTGAATTGAATTTCTTGGACCTGGAGACGACCCAGCATGTTTTCGTCGAGCAAGGTCCCGTTGGTGAGCAGGACAAAGCGAAGATCAAACCGGTCGAGCTGGGCGTTGAGTTCGGTTAAGTGGGGCCAAAGCAGCGGCTCACCGCCGGATAACAGGACCCGCAGTCCTTGCATCTCCTGAAATTCGCTTAAAATTTCCAGGACCACCGGGAGGGCCAGGTCTTCCCGGCCGGGCGGACCCAGGTAGCAGTGGCGGCAAGACAGGTTGCACCGGCTGGTCAATTGCAATTCCAGGTAACGCCAGGAAGGCCGCGGGGCCGGCTTTGCCGGAAAAGTTCTGGGCGCAGGGGAAGGAGCAAGCTCCAGCAACCCATTGTCCAAACAGTAGGTCAGGAATTCAGGATCGGCTGACTTGTCCAGTTCTGCCCTGGTTCCGTCGCACTTTTTCAGGAACTCAAAGGCTTCGTCATTGACTTCATACAACTCGTCGTCGCCTTTGTGATAGATGTAGGGCTGCTCCAGATTCTTGAGGGAGCAGTCCGGGGTCAGGGTCAGGCAACGGGGATCAGGTTTAGTTAATGGAGTTGGCATAGCGCAGCCGCGGTTAGAAGGTTTTCTTCCGTGATGAGGTTGAGATGCAACAGGCTGACCAGGGCGTGATATCCTCCGCAGGAGACTTTTGGCCCGGCGACTCGGGCATCGACGAAATCGCAGTCATCAGCAAAAAATGGGCAATGCCGGCAAAGTATCTGGTCAAGAAGCCGGGTGTAGGGATATCCACTGGGCTCGGATTGGCTGGCCTTTTCTAACAGATTAATTAAATACGGGTAATTTGTCGACCATTGAATCAAGAAGGTCAGCCCTCGACAAAACTCCTGCTCGGGTTTGTCGGGCCGATAGAAGCGGCACAAACGGCCGCAGATGATATCTCTAAGGTTTTTTGCGTGGTTCATAGGAAGCCATAATGGCAAAAAAAAGGAACCGTGTTGATCGGTTCCCTTTTCTTACGTCCAGATCAACCTTAGCAAGATGATCTACATTTGCACAGGCCGCGAGAAGACTTTTCGACTTTGCGAATCTTCATGTCCGCCACCTCCTTCTTGGTGATGTTTGGCCTCTTCATAAGGCTATTTCTAAATAAGTTAACACAGCCGGCCCAGATTGTCAACCCGAAACCGGCCTGATCGTCCGGCGTGCCGCCATTGTCAGGGGCGATCAAACCTCTTTCGGTGGGGATGGAAGATAAGGAGAGACACCAGTGAACGGAACGATAATCCTTGGACCAGGGCCGGATAGGAGATTATTCGCTTGACAATACTATATGATAACTGATATTATATAAAAATATGCTACCCGAATCCTGCCTTGATCCGCTATTCTTTACCGAGGGAACAACTTTACCCTTGACTCTTGGTATCACCTCATCACGCCTAAATATTTTTTTGGAACCCGGCCTCTGGGGAAAGGGATTAGTATGACTGGATGAGTGGTTATTGTGCCTGCGATTCCTTTATGTTCTTCCGGCCAGGCAGGTGTTCGTTCATGCGCTATTCAAAAACTCGTTGAACCTAAAAACTACCTTCTTCATCAGTATCTAGTACATTATGCACCTGATCATCCGTATCTCTTTTTGCCGCCAGGCGGGTGCCACGATGATAAATCGGCTGGAGAGACTTACGCGAAAGCTTCAGACCTACAATAACCATTGGCTACCTATCTAAATTGACCTAGACGCGCCGGCTCCTGGGCTGCCCGGAGGCGCTATTCAAAATCCGGGAGAATGGAGATACCTTTGTGTCCATCGAATGAAAATAAGACTGAATGTACTGACAACACACATGCTGAAGACGACAATCACTCCAATTGCCTGGTCGCCTGGCCGCCGAAGATTAAGAAGCCATCCCGACCCCCTAAAGTAGAGGGTTCACATCGATTCATCGTCTTTATGGCCAGCGGCGCCTATTCCGGGCTGTCTCCCTTTGCTCCGGGGACGGTGGGAACAGCCGCGGCCATCCCCCTTTACCTGATCCTGGCCAATCTATCTAAGGCCAGCTACCTGATCAGCACTTTAGTCGTGATTATCGTCGGGATCTGGGTAGCCGGCCGGGGTGAAAAAATATCCGAGACAAAAGACCCCTCGTGGATCGTCATCGACGAAATAGCCGGCTTCTTGGTGACCATGGCTTTCGTGCCTTTTACTTTTAGCAAACCCTGGACGATTGTGGCCGGTTTCCTCCTCTTTCGATTTTTTGATATTGTCAAGCCATATCCAGTGCGGTTGATTGAACGCCGGATGCCGGGCGGCCTGGGTATCGTTTTAGATGATGTGGCGGCTGGGATTTATGCCAATATCTTCCTCCATCTTCTTTGGTGGTCGGGCCTCATGCCCAGTTGAGACGCGGGCCCAACGAAAAACTTATAGAGATATTATCGAGTCATGCAAGGTGAAATCTTAACTATTGGCGATGAATTGATCAGCGGCCGGGTGCTGAACCTGAACGGGTGGTATGCGGCCGGCCGGTTGACCGCTTTGGGTCTGGCTATTACCAATATCACCGCCCTGGGCGATGATCCGGCGGCTATCTCGGCGGCTTTATTCGTCGCCTTAGGGCGATCAAATTTTATTATTGTGTCCGGCGGGTTGGGGACCACAAAAGACGATATCACGGTGGAAGTGGTGTCGCGGCTTCTGTGTTGCCCCCTGGAATTACAGGAACCTTTGCTCGACCATATCAAAGCCGTGGCGGCCAAATGGCGCGTCCCTTGGACTCCGGCGCTGGAAAAGCTGGCCTGGCTACCACGAGGCGCGACCATCATTAACCCTGGGGGCACCACGGCCGGTTTTACCTTATGGTATCAGGGGAAGCCGATCTTTTTTTTGCCCGGGGTGCCGGAAGAGATGCGCATGTTGATGGACCGTCATGTCATCCCCTTCTTGCTCAACCTCTATCCCGATAGGCCGACCATTGCCCGCCGTACTTTGAAGATATTTGGGCCGACCGAGGCCTGGGTGGGAGACATGATCGGACGGTTAGATGATGAGTTAAATGACGTGATCATCGGCTATTATCCCAATTTCCCCGAGATTCACCTGACTATCACGGCCCGGGACAAAAACCCGGCCAGGGCGGAAGAAGTCCTACATCAGGCCGAGCAGGCGATTATGGCTCAGGTGGGCGCTTTTGTCTTTGCCCGCGATGATGACACGATAGAGAGTGTGGTGGGTGATCTGCTCAAAAAAGCCGGGCGGACATTGGCCGTGGCCGAGTCTTGCACTGGAGGTCTCATCTGTCACCGGTTGACCGGGGTTCCCGGCAGTTCGGCCTATTTCGAACGCGGCCTGGTCGTCTACAGCAACCGGGCTAAAGAAGAACTCCTGGGGGTGCCCCATGAGACCATCGTCACCCACGGAGCGGTCAGCTCGGAGACGGCTTTAGCCATGGCCACCGGGGTGAGACAAGCCAGCGGGGCGGATGTGGGTCTGGCCGTAACCGGGATCGCCGGACCGGATGGCGGCACCACTGAGAAACCGGTGGGCACGGTCTATCTCTCCCTGGCTGCGGCTGAAGGAGCCATCACCGAACTGCGGCAATTCTTTGGCCGGCGCGACCAGATCAAAATCCTATCCGCCCATACCGCCCTTGACTGGGTAAGGAGATATTTGACGGATGATTCGTTCCTTCATCGCCATTGAGATTCCTCATGAGGTTAAGGAATTGATTTTCCAGGCCCAGAGTCGGCTGAAGGGGGCCGGGGCCGGTGTGAAATGGGTCAATGTCAGAGCCATGCACCTGACCCTCAAATTCCTGGGCAATGTGGCCGATGACCTGCCTGAAAAACTGGCTCATTCCTTTTCTCGGCAGTTCGGTCTAACCGCGCCGCTTAATCTGCAAGTCGCCGGGACAGGGTTTTTTCCCAATGACCGCCGTCCACGGGTGGTCTGGGTGGGACTTCGTGGCGACCTGGAACCTTTGGGCCGGGTCTGGCGGCAACTCGACCAGGGACTGGTCGCCTTTGATTTTGCGCCGGAAACCAGGCCGTTCAACCCCCATGTGACCTTGGGCCGCGTAAAGGATAACCTAAACCTGGACCTTTTGGTCAAGCGGGTTCGGGCCCTGGCCGATTTCTCCACTCCGGCTTTCCAGGTAAACAAAATGTATGTATTTCAAAGCGACCTTAAGCCCACCGGCGCCGTCTATACCAAACTGGCTGATATCTGGTTGTATTAGATGGATCATGGCCTATCCGGCAGCCGTTATCTCTTGCGGTTGAGCTGTTCCAATACTTCCCGCGCTTCGGTAAAATCGGGGTTAATCTTCAAGGCCTTCTGAAAACTATCTGTAGCGCTTTGCTTATTCCCCATTTCCAGGTAGATCCGACCGATGTTGTAGTAAATAACTTCATCTTCCGGAGTGAGGTTCAAGGCCTTTTGATAGTTGGCCAGGGCATCGTCATATCTCTTGGACTTGCGATAGGAAATGCCCAGACAGTTGTACACATGGGCGTCTTTGGGCGATAATGCGGCCGATTTTTCAAATAGTACGGCTGCTTCACCATACATTTTGTTGTTCAGGTAGATATTTCCGATCCGTTTGGACACCTGAACTGTATTTTGATCGGAGATTCGTTGGACAAAGGAGAATATCTGCTTCGCCTTGTCCTGATCCCCCTGAGATAAGACCATCTCGCCCAGCTTAATCTGCCTGTCCACATTGCGTGGGCTGATCTCCGTGGCTGTTTCAAGATGGACCAATCCCTTTTCCGGAGTCCCCATTTGTTCATAGAGCTTAACCAGGCGATCAAGGGCGCGGACAAACCTGGGGCTTATCTCCAGGGCCTTGAGGAGCACTTTTTCTGCTTTGTGATATTCGCCTTTGGCGGCAAAGATTAAGCCGGCTGTATAGAAGGTTCGGGGGCTTCCAGGATCAAGCCTGGCCGCTGCTTGGGCCTGATCCATGGCCTTGTCGTATTCTCCAGAGTCCAGATAGGCCATGGCCAGATTTAGGCTGACATCTGTTTGAGTGGGGAGCTTCTTTCGATTTACGACTTGATTTACCTTGTCCATTAGCGTCTTTGGTCCAAAAGGCTTGACCACATAGCTATCTACGCTAGTCTCCGCGGCTTCGGCCATAATCGCCTCATCCGCCTCCCCCGTGACCATAAGAAAAGGTAGACTCTTCAATCGGTCGTCATCCCGAATCAACCTGAGCAGGTCTAGACCATTCAGCCGAGGCATATTCCAGTCACAAATGATTAAGTCGAAAGACTCCTGCCGGAGCATGGCCAGGGCCTTTTCGCCGTCTTCGGCCTCTTTGATGTCGAGGCACCCACCCTCATGCCGGAGGATATTCCTAATCGTCCGTCTTATGCTGGATTGGTCATCGACGACCAATATCTTTAACCCCTTCAACGAGTCGCGAGAGATCACGAAGCCCCCAAATGAATTATTCTAGAGTCCCCCGTCAGAGACGACAGAGGCAATAAAGTATGGAGGGGTTTTAATACCTTCATCCTTGCATCTGGTGCTTCGTGTCGTAGTGGCTGGCGAGATGGCCGCGTCTTGGGATTCAAAAATTAACCGACAAGGCCATGTAGGTGACGTCAAAATTGTAGTTGTTGGTATCTCCAGGGTCGTTGGGATGGAACTCCCCTTGATCCAGGTTGACCAGCCAAAATGGCCGGGCGGGGGCGTTGGGCTCCAGGTCACGGATAGGTTGATAACGCGCTCGATCACTATCAGACTGGATACCCAACATGGATGAGACCATACCCGGTTTGAACCCGAGACCGATGGTATAGGTGGCGTTGGTTCCGTAATGCGATAATGGCTGTCGCGTCTTTCGCCGTTTATGATTGTTGCTGTTGTCTGGTTGGGCCGTCCAGGCGGTCACCGACGGAGTCCCTCCGGGCTGAAAAAGTTCATCCCACCTGGTCAGATCATCGGTGGTCTGGAAGTAGGGTTGGGGCCGGACAAAATAGTCGGCGTCACTCAATAACCTGATTCGTTGGAAATATAGTGGCTCTTTAGGGGGTGCTGCTTTGGGCCGAATTGTTTCACGTGCGGCCGGGATAGAGCCGTCACTGTAATCCGCCGTCAACGGGTTAGTCAGGTCATTTCCCGTGGAGTTAGTTGGATTGCCATGATTCGGTTCGGCCAAAACAGGTAAGACTGTATCATCATAACGAAGTTGGTTGAAAAGTAGGGGTGGGCGCACTTCTTTCCCTAACGCGGCCGTGCGGAATTCCTTGAGCGGCGGTTCGGCGGCAGCCAGGGGGATGGTTGTTTGCGCTGACGAACGCAAATCACCCATCCCAATTTGAATCACCAACAGCAGAGAAAATGCCGCCACCAATCTGACTGATCTGTTGATCATCGGTTGCATCATTACCCTCAACTGGTTTAGTCGGATTAGGCGCCGACCAGCCTAGTTGAGTTGACCGGTCGGGGACAAAGAACACCCTCTGCATCTTATCAATTGGCTGTAAAATAACATTAAAATCAATATTTGTCAAGTACATTTGATTAGCCGCCCGGACCTCCACTTGAATTAGAAGCTGACCGAGTGAGACGGCCTGGTGGAAACATGTCTGCACTATGATCACGACGACTTCTGAACTATGATTACACCGATCGAATGAGGCTATGGTTATGGCTCCCCGCTGCCGGGATAGCACAATCAATAACTCAGCGAAATAAAATTTAATCAGCGTAATCATAGTTCAAACGCTCCAACAGGTGATGAACCCTCGCGTATTTTATTGATCTCAATGCCGATTTTTACTCAATGGATATCGTATGTGACCTCTTCTCCGGCTGGGATATCTATATGCAAAGAATCCATGCCGTCTTCAGCTTCATTAACGCCGTCAGCGGCCAGGTCTTGAGAGAAACCGGCGACGGTAATAAAAAAGATCTGGAACGTGACCAGGTTCAGTTCCGCGAAGTAGATGAATTGCGATTTTTTGGATGTTACTGGAACCGGAGCATGATCTTGAAACTGAAGGGGTACAACCTGGAGAAATGACGCACATAGGTCTATTATATTGTAAAATGATGGCAAAAAAAATTTGATCAAAAAATTAATTCATTTGACAGAAGCACTAAAATCATTTATTGAATTTTGAATAATGACCCAGAAATTGTAAGGGGGAGAAATAGTGATTCTTTACCCATGCGGTTCATCGTAATCACAACTCAGACGGCATAAATCAACATCTCCAGGAGGTAACTGAATGCGACGTCAAAAGATCACCACCCTATTTACCCTGGTTGTCTTATTGTGCTGCCTCCCTGCCATAGGAGAAAGTCTGACCTACCCCGCCCCTGTACCCCGAACCGGTCAAACCACGCCCTACGGGACTGGCGATGACGGCGCCCTCCGGATGGGTGTGGCCTGGCCCAGCCCCAGGTTTACCGACAATGGCAACGGCTCGGTCACCGACAATCTAACCGGCCTGATCTGGCTAAAAAACGCCAATTGTTTTCCTGGGGAAAGCAATGAAGGATTAGACTGGTTCAAAGCCCTGGCGGCTGCCAATGCACTGGCCAGTGGGAGTTGCGGTCTGACGGACGGCTCTCACGCCGGGGATTGGCGGTTGCCCAATGTCAACGAGTTGCAGAGCCTGACAGACTACAATCCATTCAACCCGACGCTGCCCACAGGTCATCCCTTCGTCGGCGTCCAATTGGAAGGCTACCCCTACTGGTCGAGTACTATTTGTGTTAACTATACGGGTAATGCGTGGGATGTTTCCATGAGCAACGGCGCCGTCAGCCCATTCGGAGATATCAATTATGGTCAGCCTGTTTGGCCCGTTCGCGGTGGACAGAGTGGCTCATTGGATACTTTGGCCAGTTCCGTCCAAGGTGCAGCCGAGAACGGGTTAGGCGATTCGCATTCGGCCAGAGCGGTGGCCACCACTTATCCCGCTCCTATCCCCAAAACCGGTCTGACTACATCATACATAGCCGGAGATGACGGCGCCCTGCAAAAGGGTGTAGCTTTGCCTTCGCCCAGGTTCACCGACAACGGAAACGGCACCGTCACGGATAATCTGACCGGCCTGATCTGGCTAAAGAATGCAAACTGCTTTGATCACCAAACATGGACCCAGGCCCTTGCCGATGCCAATGGTCTGGTCAGCGGGAATTGTGGTCTGACCGATGGTTCTCATGCCGGGGATTGGCGGTTGCCCAATGTTAATGAGTTGCAGAGCCTGATAGATTATGGGCATGTTTATCCGACATTGCCTGCAGGACATCCCTTCTCCAGCGTCCAGTACAAGTCGGAAATGAGCTACTACTGGTCGAGTACTTCGGGTGCCTACGGCACGGACGAAGGGTGGTATGTCTACATGGCGCTCGGCTATGCCGGCGGCCACGATAAGACATTGACGAATTTCCACTATGTCTGGCCCGTTCGTAGTGGACAAAGTGGATCATCGAACAAGACAAACTTCGATTTTAACGCGGACGGCAAAGCAGATGTTATTTGGCGAAATGCCAATACTGGGCAAGTCTGGATGTAACTGATGAATGGAACAGCCATTTCTTCCCAGGGAACTGTTGCTACCGTCAGCGATTTGAATTGGAAGATTCAGGGAATAGCTGATTTCGACGCGGACGGCAAAGCCGATGTCCTCTGGCGTAATGCGGCCACTGGTGAAGTTTATATGTGGCTGATGAACGGTACTACTGTGTCCTCAACATCTGTTGGCACAGTCAACGACTTGAATTGGAAGATTCAAGGGGTCGGTGATTTCAACGGGGACGGTAAGGCCGATGTCCTCTGGCGGAATGCGACCACTGGGCAAGTCTGGATGTGGTTGATGAATGGAGCGTCCATTGCTTCCCAGGGCTCCGTTGGTGTAGTCAGCGACTTGAATTGGAAGATGCAAGGGGTAGGTGATTACAACGGCGATGGGAAAGCCGATATATTATGGCGCAATACTTCTACGGGGCAAGTTTGGATGTACCTGATGAATGGAATGTCTATTTCTTCCCAAGGTTCTGTTGGTGCCACGAATGACTTGAATTGGACGATTCAAGGGGTAGGTGATTTTGACGGGGATGGGAAAGCCGATATCCTCTGGCGCCACGCCGCCACTGGGCAAGTCTGGCTGTATCTGATGAATGGAACGACGATAGCTTCCCAGGGGTCTTGTGCTACCGTCAGCGATTTGAATTGGAAAACGCAACTGTTGTTTGGCCAATGAGCCATAACAGCGGGAAAAGGGTGTGCTTCGGACTAACGACCTTGAAATCATCTCAATTTTGAGGGTCAGGCCTACGGGCAGAATCCTTAATCGATTGCCAAGAGCCCTTTTTTTCATCAAAGAACTTCCGATTGAGTCTGGCCAAGGTGGTTATGTTCAACAGTTTCATAAAGGAAAATCCAGACCATGGTTCAACTTCAGGAAATAATCTGTGCGATTATATTCTTTCTAAGTATGATAGTGTGGCCGCTGTATTAAAGAATGCGGAGAAGGTGTTCCATCTAAGTAGACCAATGAATTATATGTTTGCCGATGCTACCACTATAGCCGTGGTTGAGGTGGCGCCAGGGGCCAAGTACAAGATTCAACAGTTCAGTGGGGTTGGAATGTTGACCCACACGAACCATTATACGGACAAGGATCTAATTCAGTATTGCCCTACGCCCGGCACAAGCAGCACAAAGAGACTGGCTCGGATCAATGAATTGATGAAGAATAGCGGGCCGTTCAAGGTGGATGATTTTGAGACTTTCAGTCAGGACACTAAACACACTGACTGTAATGACAATATCTTGCGGACATGCACTGAGGAGAGTCAGGAAAGAACTATTCTCAACCTGGTGGTAAATATCTCAACATCTGGAAATACTGCGGAATTTAATTTTAAGCATACTGAACTCCACAACAATAGCCCCACCTGGACCAAGTTGACCATTAACGACTCCTTCTGGAGTAACCCGATCGGTTTAGACGGGAAAAAATATAGTTCTGAATTTAATCCTCCGACACCATGCACGGCCACGGTTTATTCCAATTATGAATCTTATATTCCCGTCATTCATTTGGCAGACGGAAGCAATTTATGGGTGCGCCTCCTCAACAGCGAAGTCAAAGGAGAGTATTCGTTAATCGATGTCGGGATTATAACCAACCCAGATTCTTACGTTCAGTGCCAACCGGCCACCGCAGACCAAAAAAATATGCTGTTGCATGTTCCTGAAGCAATCTTTGACGATAACCCAACCAGCCTTGATTTCAAATTTAATCCATTCCTCCTATTTTCGTTACAGACGAAAACACTCTAAAATGGAGACTTCGGTGCCCGAAAACTGGCTCGTTCAGCTCCGGATAGTTGTCCATCATTGACTCAGTCAAGGTGGTTAAACGACATTGGAATGGGACACAGCGATACTTCGATTTTGCTCCAGGTCCAATTTATCAGAAAGAGGAAGATGACCAGGCAATCATCCGCGCTAACCAAGGAATTGAAAGGAAAAGATTATGCCCAAAAGAAGATCATGAATTATTCTCTCCAACTGTTGGTTTTAATCTTATCTTTCATTTGCTTCACTGCAGTTGGGCAAGCTCCGGCCGTGACGGACCGCCAGAACCATCCAGGCTGTTTCATACTGGGCCGTCTTTCAACCAACCTACTTCTGACGGCCAGATCTGGTTCAGGCTGTCCGCAGCAGCAGCCAACAACCCGACTTCACTGACCAACGTCACTCAAACCTATACGACCTACGCAACGGCCGGCAACCCTTTCCAGGCGCTGGTCTCAAGCTCCGGGACCGTCCTTGTTTCTGTATCAGGTAATGGTAATGCCAACAAATCGACGGGTGTTCAGGTATTTAAGCAGTCCGGGGAAACCCTGCAATCATCATGCGTTAACAAACTGCCCGCAAGCTTGGGCGGCACAGGCATCATGGCTATTAAACTTCTTTCCCGGGAAGGCGACATCGCTCTGGCTATCGAGGATTCCTGGCCAGGCTTATATCATACGGCTGACTTGATGAGTTGCAACAGCCAGGCTTCGCCTTTTACAGTGAGTCAAGGCTCTCCTGACCAAAGCATAGGTACTTTTAATGTTACGATTACTCCAGACGGAAAGTACGCTTTCGTTGTAAATGAGTATGGCTATGCCCCAGGGGCAACCACCAAGGGTAATATCGGTGTCGTCACTATCCAACGAGATACTACCGGCCATTTCACGTCTGCAACAAAATTGATAGGGCAGATTTCAACAGGTCACCATCGACGACCGGCAAGTGAGCGATGTCTTCATCGTAAACGGGATGCCGCATGAGCAGGGCGGATGTATGGCCCCGGTAAATTATCTGGCGGATATCGAGGCAGAGGCGTTGATCGCGGCTGGCATGGGCATGCGCCCCTTTATGGGACTCCAGTCCGTCGGCGTGCGGGTTCACCTGAATCCAGCTCCAGAAACCGTCAAACAAGCTCTGGATAGCTTTATTTCAGGGCAGTTGCCGGCATTCAGCCAGGAGCATACCTGTTCCGGCGCCCAGGGTCATCATTGATAATCTGAAAGTAGTTCGACCGCGGATGGGAGTTGATCGACGCGCAGGGCACCAGGCGCATGGGGTCGCATTTTTTCCCGCATGGATCGACACTTTTCCGCGACCGGCTTTATTTAAGGCCGCCGCCATGAGCATAATAGACCCGCTCTAAGAGAATGACGGACAGTCCGGCCAGGGCCAACACCGCGGCCAGGGCGGTATAGGCCATCCCATAGGAGGCGGACTTGATCATGAAAGCGGTCGCGCCCAGGACGATGCTCCCGGTATAGATAACGGCCAGGACACCAAGCCGGCCCAGTCCCAGGAGCAGGAGGCGGTGGGACAGGTGGTCTTTACCCGGTGTGGTCAGGGGATTGACCCCCCGGCGCACCCGCGACCAGATGACCAGGCCGGTGTCCAGCAAGGGCATCCCCATGACCAGGACCGGAATCATCCAGGTGATCTCTTTGTCATAACCCAGAAACCGCAGCTTAATGCCCATGGCCGCCAGAACGAACCCCAGTAACAGGCTGCCGCAATCACCCAGAAAGATATATCCCGGCCGCAGATTATAAATCAAAAAACCCAGTGACCCACCCATCACTGTGGCCCCCAAGAGCCCGACCAAATACTGGCCGTTAAACAAGGCGATCATAAAATAGAAAAAAGCCGAGATGACCGCCGTGCCGCCGGCTAACCCGTCCATGTTGTCCATCAGATTCATGGCATTGGTCACCCCGACCACCCAGAGCATGGTCAGGCCAAATTGACCGCTTCCCATTGAAATAAGTTGACCCGGACGCCGGAATAGATCAAGATGAGGGCCGCGCCAGCCTGCCCCAGTAATTTCGTCCGAGCCGACAGGCCCTTGGAATCGTCCCAAAATCCCAAGACGGCCATTATTACGGCCCCCATCAGGATGCCCGCTCCTTCCTTTAAATAGAACGGCTCACCGAAAATAATCATAGAGATAAGTGACGCGCCCAAGATGGCCACCCCACCCATCAGCGGTACCGGAGTTTGATGTATTTTCCGGGCCGTCGGGTGATCCAAATGCCTGGTCTTGAATCCCAGGTAGCGGAGGAACGGGATGGACAGGAAACTCAAGGCAAAGGCCGTGACCATGACCGGGATCAAGAGAAGGAACAAGGGCATCTATTTTCGGCCCTCCTGGATATCTTTGATGACCGAGTCGAAAAAGGCCTTTTGCTCTCCCCTAAAACGAGTCGCAGCGTTGGCGGCCAAATCCATCGCCTCCGGTTTTTGACCTAACTCCATGTGGATGAGGACCAGTTTACGCAGCACCCAATAATCATGTCCATTCAGGGCCAGGGTCTTCTGATACTCCTGTAATGCTTCCGGCTTGTGATTCAGTTGATATTGAATGTCGCCCATCAATAAATGTGAGTTCCATTCCCGGGGGCCCAATTCCAGGGCCTTAGTCCCCCACTCGAGGGCTTCAGCCGGTTTGCCTTTGGCCAGCAGCAGTGCCCCAAAATACAGATTCGCCCGATATGATTTTGGATTCAACGTGACCGCCTTCCGGTACAACTCCCCGGCCTGATCGGCCTGTCCGGCAGCGGCGCAGGAATATCCCCATTCTTCATAAATAAACGGTGCCTTAGCCACCAGAGACGCCTTCCGGAAATGCTCGGCTGAGGCTAAATACCGTTCCCGGCTTTTATTCCTATCCGGAGAGACCTGGGCCCAAAACTGGTAAATTCGGGCAGAGGAGAGATAGAGATCGACATTGTAGGGAGAAAAATCGGTGACTGCCTCCACCTCCTTCAACGCCTGGCCGTAGAGTTCATCTTTGGTTTGTTGGTTGCCGGTTTCATTGGATTTTTTTACATACAAACGAGACAGGGCGATGGGGTAGTTGCCGGTGCCGTCGTAATAGGCCATGGCCTTTTGCATCTCGACCAGGGCTTTGTTTGTGTTTCCAGCCATTTCGGCATTTAAGGCCCATTTGTAATAGATATCGCCCTTGACCGGATAGAAGCTGATAATGAGGAAAATGATAAAGGCCGCCAGGCCGATGACCGGGACACGCCACGTAGTCAAGGTGTGGATCGAGTGCCGCCACCCGGCCAGGATGTTGGCCGAGACCAGGAGACCCACGGCCAACATCCCGCA
>JADFYC010000150.1 GCA_015233295.1 Deltaproteobacteria bacterium
CAAACCGGTTGGCCCCGACCTTCAAGACACAGAAGTTCAGCGACCGGGAAAAATGGACTTCCGAGTCTTTCTCTGATTTTTTAACCTCCAGATATTCCTGATAAGCTTGTTCATACGCCCGCCGATGGCTCTCCGAAATCTCGGCCCGGATATCCTCGGTAAAGGGTTGGGGCCGCTTCAAGATTTCCCCCAACCGGACCAGCGGCAAGAGCCGATCCCGAAGCCGAAACACTTCCTTATCTCCGGCATACTCGACCTTGGTCACCACGTCTTCGTCATATAAGCAGACCAGCTCTTCCAGATTGACCTGGGGAATGGCATATCTATATTCACCCATCATAACGATAAGACAGGGAATAATGGCCAGTGTCAAGGGCAGCCTGAGCAAAACCGCCGTCCCCTCGCCCGGTCTGGATTCCAGATCCAGGGTGCCGCCCAGTTTCTCGATACTGGATTTGACCACATCCATGCCCACACCTCGGCCGGAAACATCGCTCACCGCCTCCACCGTGGAAAAACCGGGCAACAGGATATAGCTCAATATCTCCTTTTCGCTCAGTTGGGCCAGTTCCGCTTCCCCTTTGAGCTTTTTCTCCAGAATCTTCTTCTTGACCCTATCTGCGCTTATCCCCCGGCCGTCGTCTCTGATTTCAATGTTGATCTGGCCGGCTTCGTGGGAGGCCCGCAGGACAATATGCCCGGTTTCCGGTTTCCGGGATTTAGCTCGAACATCGGGCGGTTCAATGCCATGGTCACAGGCGTTCCGAATCAAATGGGTCAATGGATCGGCCAGGGATTCCAGGATGGTTTTATCCAGCTCGACTTCATTGCCATAAATAGTAATCTCGATCCGCTTGCCCAGTTTTTTGCCCAGCTCCCGGACGATCCGGGGAAATTTGCCGAACACATTCCCGATGGGCTGCATTCGGGTGCGCATGATGCTTTCTTGCAGCTCTGAGGTCACAATGTCGAGCCGTTGCACCACGGACCGGGCAACAGGATCTGTTTTATCCACGGCCAGCAATTGTTGATTCCGGACCAAGACCAATTCTCCGGCCAGCATCATCAGTTTGTCCAGAATATCTACCGTGATCCGAATGGTTCCCGGCCGATCCCCTCTGATTTTAGCGGCTGCGGCCAAATCCGCGTCCCGCTCCCCATTCACGGATTCGGGCCTGGCTTCCTGGTCTTCGCCTTCGGTATCCGGGTCAGGCATCTGATCCACATCTCCGGATAGGATCTTCTCTTCTGCGTCCGGCATCTGCTTTTCTCCGGATGAATCATTCGTGGTGGTCACAGGTGCGGCCTGGGGGACTACGGGAGCAAGTGTCGCCTTCGGTTCGGGAGTCGCGGGAGCCGAACGAGACGGCCCGACCACATTAATCACTGGAGCAGACGCCGTAGTGGCTGCCGGCGGCGTTCCAACCAGGTTCACATTTATTATATTGTCCGGCGATACTCCCGTGGCCATCTGAATGATATCCGGTTCGATAATGGAGGCGTACAACACTTCATAGAGTAACGGACCTGTGGGCAAGCCGGCCCGGAGATCATCACCGGATGTTTCGATCCTGGCATCCACGATTTCTCCGGTGCTTAACAGGTCCTTGATCAAAGCCACCGGGCTCTTGGCCTTTTGCTGAGCCAGGGCATTCAGATCGTACTTCAAGACATAGAGATATTTTTTGGAGGCGGTTATAGTCTTCAGGGTAAATTCGTTGACTTGAAAACCCAGATCACGTCCTCCGCCATTAGTCAAGGTAACGTTGGTGTCAAGCTCAGTTTTAGTTTCCGGCGAAATTTCCTTGGCCAACAGAGAGATTAGCCGGTCCCTGATTTCGGAGATGTCAATTTCGTTACTGTTTTCCACATCATCAAGCAGCGTGCTAAGCAAATCCACCCCGGCCAGCAGGGCATCGATGAACCTGGATTCGGGTTTGATCTCACCCGACCGCATCATCGACAACAAAGTTTCCATATTGTGGGACAAGTCATTTATATTATTAAGGCCGATAAAACCAGCGCCGCCCTTGATGGAATGGATGGCTCGAAACACTTTGTCTACCAGGGTATAATCCGGGTTGTCCTTCTGTTTCTCTAAATCGAGGAAATCATCTTCAATCGTCTCTAAATGTTCTTTAGCCTCGGCCACAAACTCGTCAATCAACGATCTATCAAAATCCATCGAGTTATCTCCTTGAACTATCGACGCGCAGCTTGGGAGGATTCATTACTGTTACGGGTTACGAGTTATGGGTTATGCTTACCGGTTGACGTCATTACCCGATAAGCCTTGTTCAGCCGGGTCATTTGGAATAGATTCACCAAATCCCGATTAGCATTTACAATGACCAGTTCAGCCGGCGTCTTTTGTTTAGTCAACATCTTGGCAAACAAGATGAATACTGAAAGACTGACCGAGTCTATGTCTTCCACTTTGATTAAATCGAATCTATACCGGGTGTGACCCTTGTCAATTAAACTAATCAAGAGAGTTCTAAACTTATCCACCACGCTTGAAGTGACGTCTCCCGTTGGAGAGATGACCTGCCAGCCGTCTTCCTCCGTAATTTTAAAACCCGTTTCAGAAGTAAAGTGAAAATACGCCGTAACCTGATTTCCGGCTTTATTAAACCCTATTTCATCTGCGAAGGCATTGATTAACCCATATCCTCGGCTGCGGGGTTCGAGCGGGTCTTGCGGAATGGTCAAATCAACCTTTTTATGGTCAAATCCTGATCCTTCGTCCTCTACGGTTATCTTGAAGCGAGTATTCTGCAGATGTTCCACGCAGCAGGTGACCAGACGTTCAACCACATTTTTATTGCCATGTTCAATGGCATTGTTCAGCAACTCCCTCAGAACCATATTAAAATTGGCCAGTTCGAAAACATCATACTGTTTTAGATATTCAGCCACGTCCCGAACCACCCGATCGACCAGGCGCATTTCAGAGGTAAGTCTAAAGGTGATTGACTCTCTTTCTTCGTTCACATTAAACATATTGTTCTCCTAGAACATTCCACCACCGAAAGCCGAAATCTCAATTCAAGTGGCTTCGATTGAGATTCCCTCCCCGCAGGTTCCAAACAAACCTCCGTTCGCCCAGCCAGGTATCCCGACACGCATCTATTTAATCTCCAAACCGACCAACAGCATGTCATCGTGAGGTTTATTCCGGCAAAAATCAAGCACATCTCGCCACATCACGTCTACCATCTCTGGGAAGGCGCGCTGCCGGTATTTATTAATCAACTCGTCAAATCCCGCCTCGGAAAATTTGATTTTAGCCCCGGTCAAGCCATTAATCCGGAAGGCATCCACCAACCCGTCAGTATGAAGGAAAAGACGATCTCCCGAAGCCAGGGGAAAAGTGCGGCTCTCGAAATCCACCTGATCACTTAACCCCAGGACATCACCGTCGGTGTAGACAGGCCGCGGCACAGTTAGATGATTATCCAACCTGATCAAGGGTGGATGCCCGGCCGTCACCACTTCTCCCTGCCCGGACGCAAAATCCAGACGCAAAAAAATAGCCGTGACCATACGTTCATTCTTGCCGTGCTCCAGTAATTGGGTATTTAAGATTCTAAAAAAATCCCGGCCGTCTTTTCCAATGCGGCTGTTTTCATCGAAAAAGGCCTTCAGCAAAACGGTATGGTATGACGCCCCCATGTCATGGCCGGAGACATCAGCCACCAATATGTCGCATCCCACAGCCGTCTTCCGGATATCAAAAAAATCACCACCCAGATCGGCTAGCGATTGATGGCGATAAACAACGTTAACCAGATCCAGATCGGGTTGAATGTAAACGAGGCTTTGATACGCGTCCACAGCCAGGTCCACTTGTTTTCGAAGCTTCTCAAAATTCTGCCGGTATGCTTCAAGTTCCCGATTCAAACGGGCCTTTTCTTGTTCTATCTGAGTCGTCTTGGCCTGGCTTTCAGCCTTAAGTTTCTCTGCTTTTTTCAAAACACCGGTAATTCGTTTGACCAATTCATCCGATTCAAAGGGCTTGTCCAGGTATTCCGAGACACCTTTACGCATTAGTTCGATGAGAATGTCCTTATCCCCAAACCCGGTCAGAACCAGAATGGGGATGGCTATCTTCATTTCTTCCAACCGATCGATCAATTGGAGACCGGTCAAGCCCGGCATCTGAATATCGGAAACGAGGAAATCAACCTGGTCAGGCGAATCCTTATGCTTAACAACCTGGTCAAGCGCTTCCTGGCCGTTCTCTACCGAGGTAACCCGGTACCCTGCCTGTCGCAGAACAAAACTAATGGTCATATTTGTGGTTTTTTCGTCTTCCGCTACCAGGATGTGCCAACGCTTCATCTTTTTCTCCCGCTTTTGTGCCTTCGAGTCACAGAGTACCTATGATAACTTTGCAGCCATAAAGCACGTTCAGGATTTAATAGTAATGGGTATCGTTATCATAAAAAATTTACCCACCCCTCAATGAGTCGGAGATTATCACAAATAGCCTCCTACGCCAAATAAAAAACGGTCGTCTAAGACCAGTCATCCTTCAGTGTCTTTAAAAAGGAGAAATAACCGTTGGTTGGTTAATGGTCAAACGTTCTTATTGCTGGCTGCCTTTAACGAGCAACCAGCAACAGGAACACCCCACTCATGCTTCTTCGGCCGCTTCCAAGAAATAAATGCGGCCCTTCGGATTCGGCCTAAGAATTTAAACTTTTTCTTATAAAAACATGATATAAATAAGTTTAAGCACAACCACAGTGGTAACCTACTTCATGTTTGATATCTGAGACAAACGAACGGTCAGGCCATCCTGCGGCTTACCAACTTCTGACCAAAACGGACTCCCTACTCAGACCGGCAAGAAAGGCGGCCCATGCGCAGAATCTTTTATTTTTGCCCTGATTTTTCTCTACCATCCGGCGGCACCAAGCTCCTTTACCGGCATGTGTTCCAACTGGACCGGTTAGGATTCTACGCCGCTATTGTTCACCAGGCTAAGGGTTTTGTTCTGACCTGGCACGGATATCGGGTCCCGGTCGTCTGGCTGGAAGACAAACCGGGATTCACTAAAGAGGATGTCCTGGTTTTTCCGGAAGGGATGACCGATTTCATCAAGGCTACCCGGCAGACTGGAGTCACCCGGGTAATCATTCCCCTAAACTGGTCGTATGTTTTCCGGTGCCTGCCTCCGGGGGAAGACTGGACTGACTATGGCGTTACTCAGGTGATTACCCCTTCACCAGTGATCAAAGAGTTTGTGGAATGGAGCATGGGTCTGCCAGTCACTCTGATTGATGACTACATTGATACTGCCCGGTATTCCTTTCAACCTGAGAAAAAAACAAATAAAATAGCTTACATGTCCAGGAAATCGGTCGTCGGAGATATCCTACGCCGCATTCTGGAGAGAAAGGCAGGCTTGATTAAGTCTTACCAGTGGGCCAGGCTGCAGGACCTGAGCGAGGACGAGTATGCCCGCCAACTAATAGAGTCAAGGATATACCTGGCTGCGAACTCCCAGGAAGGAGCCAATATCTCTGTCTTGGAGGCCATGTCGGCCGGGTGTCTGGTCATTGGTTTTGCCGGTGTGGGCGGACATGCCTTTATGGTCGGCCAGGGGAAACATCAAAACTGCTTTCTTGTAGAAAATGAGGACTTGTTAGCCCTGGGCAGGACGCTGGAAGCAGTGGTGACAGAAATTACAAACGACAATCACTGTTTTGATCAGCTTATCCGTAACGGCTTAACCACTGCCGGTCAGTTTCGGGACATTGACCGGGAAGCGGCTTCCCTCAAGCGTTATTTCGAGTCTCTATAGGGGGCAACCCATGATTTCAAGACCAGGTCCCGGGGTTAGCCCGGGATACCTGATCAATCTACCGCGGCTGGGCTATAGAACCGCCTGGGATCTGCAGAAAAAGATTCATCAGGGAGTGGTTAGCCGGGCTATGGCAGCCACCATCCTGATCCTGGAACACGATCCGGTTATCACCCTGGGACGGCGCGCCGGGTGGGACCATGTGTTGGTATCTCCAGACCGGTTGATAGAGCTGGGCATCGGATGTGAAAGGGTGGAACGTGGCGGCGACGTTACCTACCACGGACCAGGTCAACTGGTGTCCTACCCCATCTTGGATTTGGGTCTGATGGGGTGGGGGGTGAAGGAATTTGTCCGACGACTGGAAGAAGGTATTATCAACGCCTTAGCAGATTTGGGCTTGCCGGCCGGCCGTCGGATCGGATATCCAGGGGTTTTTGTCGGCTCCGGAAAGATCGCCTCGCTTGGGTTGGCTGTTCGGCGTCGGGTTTCCTTTCACGGATTAGCCTTGAATTGTGATCCGGAGATGTCCCACTTTCAGTTGATCCGGCCCTGCGGCCTGACGGACGTGCAAATGACATCCTTAACCAAAGAACTGGGGCAATGCCCGCCTATTGAGGAAGTCCGGTCGAGATTGTCGACGAGGCTGGAGCAGTCTTTGAACCTTGATTTGAAAGAAATAAGCCTTTCAGTTCTTGAAGGTTATCTAAACCAATCCGATGTCAAATCTAATTATTCCCTCAAAAAGTAACCTTACATAACGCTGGGGTTCTATCCCTGCTTTGTGCTTTTCGTGAGGCGCCGGCGGTCGCCTGTCAATAATTTGTCCGCTTTTCTCGTCCGACCCCTAAAAAAAACGCTTGTTTTTTGGCGATAATTGACTTAAATTAGCGCCAGTCATGTCAACAACCCATCACCCCGTCAGGAGAAAAAATGCGGCACTTTGACCAGACAGCTTATCTAAATGAAATTGAATTTTGCCTGGCAGAACGAGATGAAATTAAGCTGGCCGCCGTTCTTCAGGAATTCGGTCAGGTGGATAAAGACACTCAATTAACTGCCCTCGACTACGTTCGGCGGAGCGACTCCCCCCTGGCCCTGCCCATGTTGGGGCGTTTCGCCTCCCGCGAGGAGTTGGACGATGATGTCAGGCTGAAACTTTACCTGACCTTGATCGAGATGTTCTATGATCACCATCAGACACTGCTGCAGATATTGGCCGATGATAGTATCCCGGTGAAAACCATGTTCATTGAAATCGCCGGAGAATTCCAGTTGGACGAAGCATTGCCCATAATCAATAATATTCTTAAGACGTCATATGTGACATCCGAACTCAAGGCGTGCCTGGTGGCCCTGGGTCATCTGGGCAGCCCCGAAGCCGTTTCATATTTGAATGAGTATCTTTATGCCGGCGATAAACAACTGATTACCGCGGCGATTAATGCCATGGCCGAGGTCCGGGGAGATGTGGCCATAGCCCGGTTGGCCGATTCGCTTGGCCGTAACAATGACACCGACTCCCTGATTCTTCAGAAACTGGCCAAGATCCAAACTTCTTTAGCCATATCAAAGTTAATCAACCTGTTGGGTTCCTCCTCTGTTTTCCTGCGGAGCAAAGCCAAGGCCCACTTGCTGGAAATCGGGCCCAGGGTTCTGCCGCTTTTGTTTATCAACTTGGAGAAAAACGACCCAGACCTGTTGGTCCACACTTTAAACGTGATCGGGGACATCGGCGACGTGTCAGCCATAACCCCCGTCTTAAAGTACTTGAAAAGAAACCCGGAAGACGCCAACGTCCGGTTTGCCGCATATGATGCCTTGGGAAATCTACCCACAGCCCGGGCCATTATGGGAATTGTCAATGGTCTGATGGATTCTAACCACCACGTTCGGGTGGCTGCAGCCGGGGCGGTAGAAAGGAATCTCTGTCCGGCCTTGGTCGTAGGCCTAAAAAACATGATAAAGTCCCGCGTGGCCGAGGTGGGAGGGATGGCTGCGGCCATATTAGACGCCCGGGCCCAGGGGGTTTTCTTATCTCTGTCGGATGATCCTGAATTCATTAAAGACTCCAGGCAATACCTGATTAACGCCCAGGACCAAGAGGCCGTCACTTTTTTTGCCGAATTGTGTTCTTCCGTGGGACGGGAGGATTTGCTCCACGGAATGGCCGAAGAGGCGGCTAAGAAAATGGCCCCGCCGACCACCCGACCCCTGGTTTACGCGGTGGACGACTCCAAGATGATGCTTAGAATTTACGCCACCAAGTTGACGCAACTGGGCTATGAGGCGCATGTATTTGAATTCCCCAGGGAAGCCTTGGAATCCATGTATACCGTAAAACCCCGGATTCTTCTGACCGACTTGAATATGCCGGATATGACGGGAATAGATTTAACCCGCGCGGTTAAGACCGAGGAATCTCTGCAGGATATCCCGGTAATTATGATAACCACTCAAAAAGATGAAGAGGATCGGCAGGCCGCTCTGAATGTGGGGGTCAACGGTTTCCTAAACAAGCCTTTCAAAGACGATGAATTGAAGGCTGAAATAGAAAGGCTCTTGGGTTGAGCTTTGATGGCTTGTCTGATGATTTGTCCGAGCGAGCTATTGATTGAAGGTAATCAAACGATTATTAACAATAAAGTCAGGGCCTGCAACCGTCACCCAGCCGCCAAAACGACCAGTTCAAAATAATTATATTGACCTCGCGTA
>JADFYC010000151.1:0-7958 GCA_015233295.1 Deltaproteobacteria bacterium
GATATTTTCACCGCAACCACATTGAAAGAATTGTTTCCAGAAGACCGGGCAGACATGTTTTTCGATGCCCTGTTGGGAGATGTCAGAGAAGGCGCTTTTGACATTAACCTGGAATTTAAGAAACACAATGCCCAAAAATTGGTCTTCGAATTTCACCTCAAAGAACGGCCCGGAAAGTGTTTGGCCTGCAACCTGACCTATGGATTGCCGGAAGTGTTCTCTCGTCATCCGGTGATCAATGTCAAGGGAGTCGTCACGAAGATCCAGGAGACGCTGGGCGAACGCGCCAAATGTCTAGACTGGCGACTGGGGCCTACCCAGGAAATCTCCCACAAAATCCATGTCATTCCTCTGACCATTAATCTTGATAAATAATTTATAGTCTCATCATTCCACCGGTGGTGGATAAAATCCCTGCCATCCAACCCTCAGCGGCGCCATGCCGGCGGGAGAGGTTCGGGGAGACCCTTGGCCCTTCCTGAGGCCGGTGTGTGACCAACGGATTTGCTAATGGAGGACAAAATATGCCCAAGAATGTCGTTATCATCGGAGCCGTAGCCCTGGGGCCGAAAGCCGCCTGCCGGTTTAAACGGCTGGAACCGGACGCTCAGGTAACCATGATTGATGCTGACAGTTTAATATCCTACGGGGGATGCGGCATCCCCTATTTTATTTCCGGCGACGTGAGTGATGCTAAAGAATTGATGACCACCAGTTTTCATATGGTTCGGGATGCCAAATTTTTTCAAGGAGCCAAAGGCGTTAACGTGATGACCCGGACCAAGGCCCTTTCGTTGGACCGGCCGGGAAAGCGGGTTATCTGCCGGAATCTGGATACCGAAGCTCAAGTTGAACTAACCTATGACAAGCTGGTCCTGGCCACCGGCAGTCGTCCCAACCGGCTGAATATACCCGGCGCAGACCTGGAAAACGTGTTTGTCGTAGCTAATATGGGTCACGCTGAAGCCATCAAAAGTCAATTAACCGCCGGCGCCGTGGCTAAGGCAGTGGTTATCGGGGCCGGATTCATCGGCCTGGAAATGGCCGAGGCTCTGACTGACCTCTGGGGCATTGAGGTGACTATCATCGAGTTCATGGATCATGTCCTACCGGGTTTGATCGATCCCAACCTGGCCGGGATGGTCCAGAAGAAGCTCCAGGATGAAGGCGTCACCTGTCTGCTGGGAGAGCGAGTCCAGGCCATCGAAGGGCAGGGGAGGGTAACCGGAGTAGTCACAGACAAACGGAATATTGAGGCCGATCTTGTCATCATGGCTGTCGGCGCCAGGCCCAACAGCGATCTAGCCCGGGAGGCGGGGCTGGCCATTACCCCCTGTGGCGCTATTGAGGTGAACAGCCATCTCCAGACTTCTGATCCGGATATTTATGCCGGCGGAGATTGTGTCGAGAACCTGCACTTGATTACCGGCAAGCAGATATACTTACCGTTGGGCTCACTGGCCAATCGTCACGGCCGGGTGATTGGCTCAAATCTGGCCGGTCTTCCAGCCACCTTTGACGGGGTTGTCGGAAATCTGATTATTAAGGTTTTCGATCATGCCGTGGCCGGAGCCGGTTTGACCCTGTCCCGGGCCAGGGCGGCGGGATTCGATGCCGTCAGTGCCTTTGTCGTCCAGGGCGACCGGGCTCACTTTTACCCGGAGATGGAATTCATCTACTTAGAACTGGTCGTGGACAGAGCCACGGCCCGTGTCTTGGGTATCCAGGGCCTGAGTTCAAATGGCCAAGGATTGGCCGCCCGGGTGGACGCTGTAGCCGCTGTCTTAAAATACCAGCCTACAATCGCCGACATCAGTAATCTGGAGGTGGCCTATTCGCCGCCCTTTGCCTCGGCCATGGACATTATCAACGCCCTGGCTAATGCGGCCGAAAACATTTTGGCGGGTCGTAATCGGGTAATTGAGGTAGATGAATTTGACCGGCTGTTCTCCTCCGGCCAGTCGGGTGAAGCCGTCGTCCTGGATGTCCGGGGCTGGGGAAATGCGGAACCATACGTCAAGAAGTACCCTGATCGTTGGGTCAATATCCCTCAGGAACAGTTGTCGACCAGAGTAAATGAAGTGCCTCGGGACAAGCGGCTGGTTCTGGTTTGCAACTCTGGAGCCAGGTCCTATGAGGCCCAGATCACCCTGAATGAGGCTGGGCTGACCAATACCTGTAATCTCCAGGGTGGCGTGGCGGCCATTAAGAAATGGGGTCTGGATTTGTTGGGCGAGGGGCCGGAAGGGGATAGCTCCGGCCACTAAACATCGGTTACCGGTTGCGTGTTTCTCGTTGCTCGTTGCTTGTTACCCGTTGCTGGTTTAAAACCACCAGGTCCAATAGTTTGATGGTTAAACACATACCCATTAGGTTTTGTCCCCAGGCTAGTATCAGAACTAAGAAAATCGTAAAGTTATCTTGTAACAGCAAGGGCAAACAATTAACGATAAGCAACGAGTAACTTGCAACCAGTAACCAGTAAACCGACTAGCAGCAACCAGCGCTTCCGCAGGTCGAGATCCCTTTTCCTTTTAGCCGGGTCTTGAGCACGTAAGAGGCGCAACCCACCCCCGGGGTGACGGTGATGGCCTTGACCGAACAGTTGACGGCGCAGGCACCGCATTCCATGCACCCGTCAATATCCACGATTTTTGCCTTGCCGTCGGTCAGTAAAAAAACTCCATGGGGACAGACCAGGCTGCATTCACCGCAACCGACACAGGCCGCGGTATCCAACACAAGAGTTGATGTCCCCGGCAGGTACCTGAAAGTTTCCACGTGATTATTCCTCTCCAATGCAATATCTACCTGAAATGCCACAAATTGCGTTCTTCAAGACCATGTCGTTGCCGGTTGTTTACGACGGGTAACGAGCAACCAGCAATGAGCTTCTTAAAAGCGCAATTGTGATCGTGTTTGGTCCGGTTATGCAAATAGGCCCGTGATCAACCAGATGGCGACGGCCGCACCGAGCGCGGCCATTTGTCTGGGGATGGCTTCCCGCATTTCCTTTTCCACCCCCGAAGGTGAGGTGAATGGGGTTGATCCGGTAAAATTCATGGCCAGGAACGAACTGATGACCGTCACGAAGATAAGCAAAGCCAGGCTGGCCATGGCTCCAGCTTGGTCCCACCACAGCCCGGCCACCAGGACACCGCCAAAAAATCCGGTCAGGGCCCCTTTGTAATAAAAGGCTGGTCCCGGAAGCAAGGGCAGGAGGATAGGAACCACCACCGCGCCGGTGACGATTCCCACAAGTAACGCCGATGCGGCCATGATGCCGCGCGAAAATCCGGCAGAAAAGGAGAAGAACCCCGGACTTATCCCGGAGATCAGAAAAATAGCGGCCAAAGCCCACAAAGCCGGCTTGCGCAGCAGATAAAGCTCCACCGGGATGAGTTCCAGCCGCTCCGCGGTGGTAAAGGTGACCTGGCGCATGGGCTTGTCGGCCTGCATTCCGGCGGAGATGAATTTCTTTACGTCATTGGCCCGGATCGGTCCCCAAATTACCTTAAAGCCACACCATTTTTTGACCAGGTGAGCCGAGACGCCCGTCGCCGACAACTGGGGTAGAATCAGTTCCTTATGCTTAACTATATTATGCAGACCGGACATCTTCACCCGGCTGATGACTTCCTCGGTGGAGAAAAGCTTCTTCCCAGCGGCACACCAGACATTAATCCCCCGGGTGTCCAGGACCAGTATCCAGGCGTTAAGTCCGTCCAACTCCTTCCGCAAGGAATCAAAAGTCAATTTGTAATTGGCCGTGACCAGAACGGGTGAATCCTGATCCGGATCGCCGACGCTGTACAGCCCAGGACAAATCTTGTAGTTATCCCTGGCCCCGCCCAGTCTGGCCATGATGGTCCCCTGGATATCCGACTTATCGAGGACGGTCGTGACCTTGGGGACTTGACCCACGGGGGTGCTGATAAACTTATCCACAAAGCTCCAGAGTTGATAGCCCGGTCGTTCCAGGTGACTGCTGGGCGGTGGCGGAGCATATCCACAGCACGATTCCACTGGTTCGGCAGTTGGGACGTCCTGGGTATCAAGTGGTTCCTGGACCGGAGGAGGAGCTGTCTCCTGACGGAGTGGTTCGTTCATCAGAGACTTCAGAATCTGGTCTACTTTTTGCATTTGGTCAGGTGAAGCGGTGGGGCCACAACAAGTCTTCTCTTGGGATGGTGTATTCGCTGCGCCGCAACAAGAATGTCCCTGATCCGGCACCTTCACCATGGGCTGGAGCTCGGTCTGCAATCCTAACAGGATGGGGGCCGAGCCGGGGTTGGTTTGATTGTCTTTGGAATCGTTTGGTCCATTCATTGGCTCTTTACCTCAATGGTTATAAGAGGGATAATCCTGATGATGCCGGGAGGACTAAAGCTTGTCCGCCATTTCATTGAACTTCTTCATGACATCTAAGTCAACCCAATAACAGATGGCGGGACCTTCAACTTCAACTCAGCTTTGATCAGCCCGGCCTGCTCTATGATTTTAAGATGTCGGCTTACGGTAGATTGAGCTAACGGTAAGATATTCACAATCTCGCCTCAAATGCAACGGTCAACTTCTTCAAGGCCTGAGGGTCAGGTATGAAGTTCTACGATATCTTGATCTTGAAGGGCAAAGTCCCGTTGGAACATTTGACCTTGGAATTCATTTCCACGCCATAGCCGGGCATACTTGAAGTTCTCCCCCAAATCCCGATGAATGGTATAAGCCAGATCCAATATGGTCGCGGCTCCTTTTTTCATGATGTAGGGCGAATCCAGTTCCGGCTTTTTCCCTGGTTTTTTTGTATAGACTCGAAATATGCCCAAGCCCGCGACCAGATGATCTTTCAGTGCCTCTAAGCCTTGACCAGTCATCGCTGAAATGGGTATTATCTCCAGGTCGGTTTCTTGTAATTCACGCAATATGTCCAACACGGCTGCGGCCTGGGGGATGTCCATCTTGTTGGCCGCAATTAGACCTCTTATCGCCTTTCGGTCCAGTTCCCGGTTGACGTTCTGCCTCGTGGGGATGATGCGGTGTTCTTTGAGCATCTCCAAGGTCTGATTAAGTTGCTCCAGGGGGTCGGCGTAAAGATCCACCACCAATAATGCTGAGTCGGCTCGTCTAATGGCGTCGAAAAGCCAGGGGGGGACGAATTCTCGAGACACCGGAGGTAAGTCTAGTAACTGAATATAGATGTCGCGGTAGGGCATCATCCCGGGGAGGGGAGTACGAGTGGTGAACGGGTAATCCGCAATTTCTGCAGCCGCGTTGGTCAGCCCGAAAAGGATCGTAGATTTGCCGGAATTTGGTGGTCCGACCAGAACTATTTGTCCACCGCCTTGCTTCTCTACGATATATTCCGTCTGTTTTTTTCCTCCGGCTTTTTTCTTCGTCTCTAATTTAAGTTTGGATATGCGTTTGGTTAGATCAGCCCGAAGTTTGTCCGTGCCCTTGTGCTTGGGCAAAATAGTCAGCATCTCTTCCAAAGCGGCTAACTTTTCGGTCGGCGTTTTGGCCTCCCGGTATCGTTTTTCAGCCTCAAGATATGGCGGTGTCAGATTCGCGGGCATGTCTCATGACCTTCCGTCCCGGTGTTCAGGTTTATGTGGGTTGTTGGCGCATCAGATCATCCAGGCTGACGGCCGTGTCACCACCCGGCGCTATAACTAAAATTTAGCACAGCCCCTAACCCATTTCAATAAAAAAACTCTGTCGTTGAATGATGCGGTTACCCTTTTTGACGTAACATTTTCAATAATTTTCAGTTTGGAATACCAGAATTGGCAAGGGTAACCATCCGCAACTCTTTATTGAAACTGATTGACACAACCAAACAAAAGTAGTAAAAGGATAAGGGGCTAAATACCAAGTGACTATCACCAGGTTATGATAGATGTGGAAGCTCCGCTAACTAACCGCCGGCTAAATTAAACCGATCAGTTCTTACCTACTTCACGAGGCCTTGATGAAAGTCACTTTTTGGGGAACTAGAGGTTCCATCCCGGTCCCAGGCAGGGAGACGATTCAATATGGGGGCAATACCACGTGTGTGGTACTGGAACTCCAGTCAGGACATCGCTTGATCATCGACGCCGGAACAGGCATCCGGTCGTTGGGCGATATTCTTAATCAATCGGGAGAGCCGTTGGACCTTGATATGTTCGTAACCCACATTCATTGGGATCATATCATGGGATTCCCCTTTTTCAGGCCGATCTATTTGCCCTCAACGGTTATTCGGATCCATGGTTGCCTCCGCAGCTACAAAGGGATTAAGGCCACCTTTGACAATAAAATGGGGGATGGCTTTTTCCCGGTCAAGTTCGACGATCTTCCCTCTAAAATTATCTTTCATGATTACCTGGCCACTGGTTCAATGACCATCGGAAGCACATCCATCAAGGCCATAGAACTGCAGCACCCCCAGGGCGGGATGGGTATGAGATTCACTGAAGACGGTCTGTCTATGGTTTTCTTGACCGACAACGAACTGCGCCAGGATGCCTGGCCGGGCCGCACTCCGACGAATTATGCGGACTTTTGTAGCGGAGCCGACCTCTTGATTCACGATTGTCAATATCTTACCGAAGAAATAGCGGCTCATCGAGGGTGGGGGCATTCAGACGTCACCAGTGTCATTGATCTGGCTATCGCGGCCGGGGTTAAGAGGCTGTCATTGTTTCATCACGACCCCAACCGGACGGATGAGCAGATGGACCGCCTGGTTTTGCTGGCCCGGGAGATCGCCCGCGACAGGGGAGGCGATAAGTTGCAGATAGAAGCCGCTGTAGAAGGAACTACCTTGGATGTCTAACCGGTTGTCGTTCAAAACCGTCTTAGCTCAATTACATTTAACCATTTCGGAAACGTTGTTTCTATTATCGAACAAATTGCATATGGAGTTAACCTTGTCCGGTTTGTTAATCCCACGGGCCGGGTCGTGCATCCAGGTTAATTAGTTGCAAAGACAAGATAAATATATTCATGCCAGGCAATGCAAATAAGTATGCCTGACTGGATCCGCATGGGCACCGCATTCCAACGATCCATTGATCCGTCTCCTGATTCATCCCGCACCGACCAGCCTGACACCCACCCGCTGCCTCATCTTCCGATAAAGGTCTATTCAAGAGATCACCTAGTTATTATGCTATAATGAGTAATTCGGAAAGTAAAATCCTTCCCCCATGACCCAGCCATAGAAAAATTTGGTGCGATGGCCCGGAAAATTAGCGTTTGACGGCTATTTAAAATTAAAGTAATATGCCGGTCATGAAATTTATAGATGATTTTAAGAAAAATGCTGAGTTTAAACAAAGCATTGTCCACCATCAGGTGATTCCGGCGGAAGAGGCGGCCTACGGAGAGTTGACCGCCCCGTTATCCCAGGGAGTCAAAGACCTGGTCTTCCGGCTGGGTCTCAAAGGGCTATACAGCCATCAGGTCAAGGCCATTGACGCCATCCTGGAAGGACACCATGTCATGGTCTCGTCCCCCACGGCCAGCGGCAAGACGATGATCTATAACCTGCCGGTCATCCAATCACTGACCAGACAGCCCGACGGCCGGGCGCTCTACCTCTTTCCTCTGAAGGCATTAGAACAAGACCAATTAAAGACCATTTTGGAATTGCGGGCAACGCTGGGTGGAGTCCCGGATGTCACCGCGGCCATCTATGACGGCGATACTCCGCCGGACAGAAGAAAAGAGCTGCGCAAGAACCCTCCTAATATTCTCATTACCAATCCGGATATGCTCCATTTGGGCATCCTGGCCTATCATGGGGGGTGGCGCAACTTTCTAAAATCTCTTAATTACGTGGTCATAGACGAGGTGCATACTTACAAAGGTATCTTCGGCAGCCATATGGTCCAGATTTTGCGGCGGCTGCGGCGGCTGTGTCGATACTACAATGCCTCACCGCGCTTCATCTTGTGTTCTGCCACCATTGCCAA